>JASFUT010000091.1:0-10765 GCA_050050175.1 Chromatiales bacterium | reverse complement strand
TCCGGGAGGTTCTCGCGCGCGACCCGGACAACGTGCCCGCCCTGAACAACCTGGCCTGGCTGCTCAGCGCCCGGTCCCCGGACGAGGCGCGGGGCTATGCCGAGAGGGCCGCAGAGCTCGCCCCCGAATCGCCTGCCGTCATGGACACCCTCGGCCTGGTGCTCCTGAGGCAGGGCGACGAGGGCGAGCTGGACCGGGCGCGACGGCTGCTGATCGCCGCCGCGGCGGAGATGCCCGACTCGCCGGAGGTCAGATTCCATCTCGCCATGGCCTGGAGTCGAAGCGGCGAGGTCGGGAAGGCCGCGGCCCTGCTCGAGCCGCTCCTCGCCACGGAGGACGCGTTTCCGGGGCGTGCGGATGCGGCCTCGCTGCTCGACCGCCTCAAAGGCGAGCGCCCCTGAGCGGCTGATCGGTCCGGTGGTGCGCCGGGTGTCGAGGTGCTTGCTCGATCCTACGCGTCTTGGTCCGGACCCTTGGCCGGCGGGTGCGAGCGCCGTCAGGCCCGCACCCCCGGCGAGAAGCTGTACCCCTCAAGGATCTTCATGTAGTTCACCCGCTCGAACTCTGCCGGATCGGCCACGGTGAGCTGGCTGACCCGCCCCCGGATGGCGTCCACCGACTCGAAACCGTTGTCGTCGATCCATTCGCCCAGTCCCTGCAGGATGTCGCCGAGGTGTCCGGGTCCGTTCACCAGCAGGGCGGAGCACAGGTGCACGACATCGGCGCCGGCCAGCAGGAGCTTGACCGCGTCCTCGGCGGTGTGGACCCCGCCGGTGGCGCCCAGCGACAGTCCCACGCGCCCGTAGAGGATGGCGATCCAGCGCATCGCAAGCAGGGCCTCTGCCGAGGTCGAAGGGTGCAGCGTCGGCACCAGCCGCAGGCTGTCCACGTTGATGTCGGGCTGGTAGAACCGGTTGAACAGGGACACCCCCGCGGCGCCCGCCCGCTCCAGCTCGCGGACCATGTGGCCGACGGAGCTGAACGCCGGGGACAGCTTCATGTTGATAGGAATCCCGACCTGTTTCCGTACGTCCTCGAGAAGCGCAATGTAGCGCTGCTCAACCTCGGCGCCGGACTCGTCAATGTTCGCCGCTACGTAGTAGACATTCAGCTCCAGGGCGTCGGCGCCGGCCTCCTCCATCTCCCGGGCGTGCTCCATCCAGCCGCCGGGCGTGACGCCGTTCAGGCTGGCGATCACCGGGATGTCCAGCGCCTTCTTCAGGGCCGCGAGATTCTCCAGGTAGGCCTCCCGGGGGCTCGGGAAGTCTTCGTGGGCGGGCAGGAAGCTCTCCGCCTCCCGGTAGCCGATCTCCTGGTGGTGCAGGAACCGCACCATGGACTCCTCCTCGGCCCTGACGGCCTCCTCGAACAGGGAGTACATGATGATCGCCGCCGCCCCCGCGTCCTCCAGCTCGCGCGCCGTGTCCAGGCTGCGCGACAGGGGCGAGGCGGACGGCACCAGCGGGTTCCTCAGGGTCATGCCCAGGTAGTTCGTGCTCAGGTCCATGTCAGGCCTCCCCCTGCTGCCAAGAATGCAACCACCAGGGCGCCCAGGCGCCGGGAGCCTCTGTGTCCGGCCATCCCGGCCGCTCATGGCGGGAGCGCTCCCGACGGCCGGGCCGCCGACGGTGCGTCCCGATGAATACCAACGTCCTATTCCCAGGCGTCTCGGCGTCTTGGCGGCTCATCTCTTGCACCCGCCGACGCGGCGCCCTCCGCCCGGTACACCGCAAGCTGCGCCAGCTGCTCGTAGAGCCGGTGGCGGGACTCCACGTGCCGCTGGGCCTCGCGCATGTAGCGCTCGGCCAGGTCAGGGTGGCTGCGCTCCAGCATGCTGAAGCGGGTCTCCGTGAAGGCGAAGTCCCTGTAGGGAATGCTGGGCGCCTTGGAGTCCATGCGAAGCGGGTTCTCGCCCTGCCGGGCCTTGCGCGGGTCGAAGCGGAACAGTGGCCAGTGTCCGGAGCTGACCGCCAGGTCCTGCTGACGGAGGTTGTTCGAGAGGTCCACGCCGTGGGCGATGCACGGGCTGTAGGCGATGATCATCGACGGCCCTTCGTAGGACTCCGCCTCCAGGAAGGCGCGCAGGGTCTGCACGTCCTTGGCCCCGAAGGCCACCTGGGCCACGTAGACGTTGCCGTAGGCCATGGCCATCAGCGCCAGGTCCTTCTTCACCACCGGCTTGCCGGCGGCGGAGAACTTCGCCACCGCCCCCAGCGGGGTGGCCTTGGAGGTCTGTCCCCCGGTGTTGGAGTAGACCTCGGTGTCCAGCACCAGCACGTTGACGTCGCGCCGGGAGGCGAGAACGTGGTCCAGGCCGCCGTAGCCGATGTCATAGGCCCAGCCGTCGCCGCCGATCAGCCAGACGCTTCTCTTCACCAGCACGTCTGCGACAGTCTCCAGCGTCCGGGCCTCCACCCAGTCGACGTCGGACAGCCGGTGCTTCAGCTCGGTCACCCGCTCGCGCTGCTCGAACACGCCGGGCTCGCTGTGCTGGTCCGCATGTAGCAGGGCGTCGACCAGATCGTCGCCGACCCGCGAGCGCAGCGCCTCCAGCAGCGACCGGGCGTGGCGGGTCTGCTCGTCCAGGGCCACGCGCATGCCCAGGCCGAACTCGGCGTTGTCCTCGAACAGGGAGTTGCTCCAGGCGGGGCCGCGACCCTCGGGGTTGGTCGCCCAGGGGGTGGTCGGGAGGTTGCCCCCGTAGATGGAGGAGCAGCCGGTGGCGTTGGCCACCAGCATGCGGTCGCCGAACAGCTGGGAGGCGAGCTTGATGTAGGGGGTCTCGCCGCAGCCCGAGCAGGCCCCGGAGAACTCGAACAGGGGCTGCATGACCATGGCGCCCTTGAGGGTGGTCTCCTTGAGCCGGGTGCGGTCGTACTCCGGGAGCCCGACGAAGAACGCCCAGTGGGCCCGCTCGCGCTCGTGATGGGCGCGGTCCGCGGTCATATTCAGGGCCTTGCGCCCGGGGTCCTGCCTGTCCCGGATGGGACAGACCTCGACGCAGAGGCCGCAGCCCGTGCAGTCGTCCGGAGCAACCTGGTAGGCGATGTGGACCCGCTCGGGCATGTCCTTGCCCTTGACCTGGACGTGCAAGAAGCCCTCCGGCGCGCGGGCGGTGAGGGCCTCGTCGAAGAGCTTGGAACGAATGGCCGCATGGGGGCAGACCAGCGGGCACTTGCCGCAGTGGGTGCACAGGTCGGGCTCCCACTCGGGGATCTCCAGGGCGATGTCGCGCTTCTCGTAGGCGGCGGTACCCGGCGGCCAGCTTCCGTCCGCGGGCATCCGGCTCACCGGGAGGTCGTCGCCTCGCCCCGCGATCAGCGTGGCCGTGACCTCGCGCACGAAGGCCGGCGCCGTCTTGGCGACGGCGGGCGGGCGCTCGCGGGCAGTGGTGACCTCGGCCGGCACCGCCACCCGGTGCAGGCCCTCGAGGGCGGCGTCGATGGCGGCGAAGTTGCGATCGAGGAGCGCTCGGCCCTTCCGGCCGTAGGTCTTGCGCACCGCTGTCTTGATCCGGTCGATGGCGGTGTCCCGGTCCAGGATGGCGGAAATGGCGAAGAAGCAGGTCTGCATGATGGTGTTGATGCGACGGCCCATGCCGGTCCGGGCAGCGATCGCGTAGGCGTCGATGACGTGGAAGGCAAGGTCCTTGTGGATGATCTGCCGCTGCATCGGCCGGGGCAGGTCGTCCCACACCCGTTCGGGCGGCGTGGCGGAGTTCAGCAGGAACACCGCCCCCTCCCGGGCCTTGTCCAGCATGGGGTAGCGGTCGAGGAACACGGACTGGTGGCACCCCACGAACGCCGCCTCGCCTTCGCCCACCAGGTAGGTGGAGCGGATGGGTCGCGGCCCGAAGCGCAGATGGGAGACGGTCACCGCCCCGGACTTCTTTGAGTCGTACTGGAAGTAGCCCTGGGCGAAGAGGTCGGTCTCTTCGCCGATGATCTTGATCGAGTTCTTGTTGGCCGAGACCGTGCCGTCGGACCCCAGCCCGTAGAAGACGCAGCTCGTGACCCCGTCGAGGGCGTCTGCCCGGAAGTCCGGGTCCCAGGCGAGGCTCGTATTGCCCAGATCGTCGAGAATGCCGACCGTGAAGGGGTCTTGCGGAGCATCGCGCCGCAGCTCGTCCAGCACTGCCTTGGCCATGGCCGGGGTGAATTCCTTGGAGGACAGCCCGTAGCGGCCCCCCGTGATCAGCGGCAGGGGCTCGCGCTCGCCGCGGGCGAAGGCCCGGGCGAAGGCGCCGAGCACGTCCTTGTACAGGGGCTCGCCGTCGGCGCCGGGCTCCTTGGTGCGGTCGAGCACCGCGATGCGCCGCACCGTGGGCGGCACGGCCGCCAGCAGGCGGGCCGGTGCGAAGGGCCTGTACAGACGCACCTCCACCAGGCCGACGCGCTCGCCCCGGCCCGCCAGGTGGTCCACCGCTTCGCCCGCCGCTCCGGCACCCGAGCCCATGAGCACCATCACCCGCTCGGCCTCGGGGTGTCCCCGATAGTCGAACAGGTGATACCGGCGCCCGGTAAGCGCGGCGAACCGGTCCATGTAGGCCTGGACGATGCCGGGCAGGCGCTCGTAGTACGGGTTCACCGTCTCCCTGCCCTGGAAGTAGACGTCGGGGTTCTGGGAAGTGCCTCGGATCACCGGGTGATCCGGGGAGAGGGCGCGCCGGCGGTGCGCGGTGACCAGGCTCTCGTCGATCATCTCCCGCACCAGATCCGGCCCGGGCTTGTGGATCTTCGCGATCTCGTGGGAGGTGCGGAAGCCGTCGAAGAAGTGGACGAAGGGCAGGCGTGCCTCCAAGGCGGCCCCCTGAGCGATAAGGGCGAAGTCCATCACCTCCTGCACCGAGGCCGACGCGAGCATGGCGTACCCCGTCGCCCGGCAGGCCATGACGTCGCTGTGGTCGCCGAAGATGGAAAGCGCCTGGACTGCCAGAGAGCGTGCCGCGACGTGCAGGACGGTCGGACTGAGCTCCCCGGCGATCTTGTACATGTTGGGGATCATCAGCAGCAGGCCCTGGGAGGCGGTGAAGCCCGTCGCCAGGGCGCCGGTCTGAAGGGCGCCGTGGGTGGCGCCCGCGGCCCCGCCCTCGCTCTGCATCTCGATCACCTCGGGGACCGCGCCCCAGAGGTTCTGGATGCCGAGGGAGGACCACTCGTCCGCCCACTCCCCCATCGGCGAGGCCGGGGTGATGGGGTAGATGGCGATGACCTCGTTGGTCAGGTGGGCGATGTAGGCGGCGGCCTCGTTGCCGTCGATGGTAACCATATGCTGCTGGGGCATGGTCGGCTACCCGGGCTGTGGCGCGCCGCCCGAGGCGCGCGGCTGGACCGAAGGATCGCGCGCGGGGTGACCGTAGCTGTTCGACCGGTCAGGTGCGAGACCCTATGGCTAATGTTAGTCTCCGGTCAGCCCTTGGGAAACCCGCCGGTGCCAGCCCCCGCATGGGAACCGCAGCCAAGACTCTCCTCGGCGTCCTGGGTCCGGCTCTGCTGGTCGGTCTCGGGCTCTATCTGGCCCTGATCGGAATGCTCTACTTTCGCCAGGCGTCGATGCTCTATCTCCCGGAGCTGCCGGGCCGCTTTCCCGTGGCGGATCCGCTGGCTATCGGCCTGCCCTTCGAGGGCGTGACCCTGCGCACCTCCGACGGCGAGCGGCTGGACGGCTGGCTGGTCCCGGCCGAGCCGCGGCGGGCGACGCTCTTGTTCATGCACGGCAACGCCGGGAATATCTCCCACAGGCTGCAGTCCCTGAAGATCTTCAACGAGCTCGGCCTGGAGGTGCTGATCTTCGACTACCGGGGCTATGGGCGCAGCACGGGCGAGCCCACCGAGGAAGGGACCTATCGGGACGCGAAGGCCGCCCGGGATTACCTGGTGCGGGAGCGGGGGCGTTCGCCTCACGAAGTGGTGCTCTTCGGCCGCTCTCTGGGTGCCGCCGTGGCGGTCCATCAGGCCGCCGGCGAGCCCTGCGGTGCCCTGATCGTGGAGTCGGGCTTCACGTCGGTCCCCGATCTGGCAGCCCACCACTATCCTTTTCTGCCCGTGCGCCTGCTGTCGCGTTTCGACTACCGCTCGCTGGCGCGTATCGGTGAGGTGGCCTGCCCGGTGCTGGTGATCCATGCCCGAGACGACGAGATCGTCCCCTTCACCCACGCCGAGCGGCTGTACGCCGCGGCGCGTGAGCCCAAGGCGTTCCTGGCGCTGGAAGGCGGGCACAACGGGGCCTTCCTGGCGCAGAGGGAGCGCTATGCGCGGGAGCTCGGCGGGTTCCTGGAGCGGGCGCTGGGCGAACCGGGCGACGGTGGACGGTAGACAGTGGACAGTGGACGGAGTGGGTCAGCGCAGTGGTCGGCGGCGGCATCCTGTGGGAGGTGCCTTTCAGGCGGCGAATGAGTCGGCAGGCAGACGGCAGGCAGTAGGCGGGCGGGGCAGGTCCAGCCGATTGCAAGGGGGACGCCATGCTGGAGTACATCTTCTTCGACGAGCGGCCCTGGCGCCGGTTCTCGGACTTCGTCCGGGAAAAGGGCGTGGAGCCGGAGTGCTCGTCCAGCGACGAGGGGTGGCTGGTCGCGGTGTCCGAAGACATCGACGACGCTCTGGCCGATGAGCTCGAAGGGTTCTACGACCGCATGATGGTGATGGACGAGGCGATCGTCGCCGGCAGCGAGGGCGCGGAGCACGTTCACACCGCGGGCGTGACGCTCACTCTGGGTGACGGGCGCACGGTGCTCGCATCCGTGGACCCCGAGCTCCTGGGCAAGGTCATGGCCGCCCTGTCTGCAAAGGAGATCGGAGACTTCGTGGCGGCCATCGTGGATGCGGTGGAGCATCCCGATGAGCGCCCGATGTGCAAGCGCTGAATCCGGGAGGATCCAGGGATGGCTCGGTAGGTCTCCCGGATGGGTTAAGGGAATGTCCGGATTGTCGGGCGCTGCGATAGCCCTTTCAATAGGATGCGCGTAGTTGGAGAGGGCCAGCGGCCCAGATTGCGCACTCGTATCCCCTTCTCGCAAGCCGGCGGTCTGGTACTGCCGGCTCTTTTTTTTCGCGCGCGGGCTGGTCCCGTGGAGTCCGGCACCCGGATGGGTCGTCCATCCCTCCCGCTCAGGAAACGCCCGGCCCGGGGTCGTTGGCGCCGTCATCGCAGACGGCGTCGCCCTGGCTGCGCCTGCCTTCGAGGAAGAAGGTAGTCAGCGTGCCATAGCCCTTGATCTCGATGGGGCCCCGCTCGCGCAGACAGTACTGGTCGCGCAGCAGCGCCGCCGAGGCGGGGGCGACGTGGATGGTGCCGGGCAGCCCGGAGGATTCCATACGGCTCGCCGTATTCACCGCGTCGCCCCAGAGGTCGTATGCGAACTTGCGCGCGCCGATGACGCCGGCGACCACCCGGCCCGTGTTGATGCCGACACGCACCGCGATGTCCAGGCCCAGCTCGGCGTTCAGCTCCCGCACGGCCCGGAGAAAGTCGAGGGCCAGCTCGGCCATGCGCTGCGCATGATCGGGACAGGGATCCGGCACCCCGGCGACCGCCATGTAGGCATCGCCGACGGTCTTGACCTTCTCCACGCCGTGTTTGTCAACCAGGGCGTCGAAGCGACGGAAGACGGCGTTGAGGCGCCACACCAGCTCCTCGGCGCTGATCGCGGCGGCCATGGGCGTGAACCCGACGATGTCGGCGAACAGCAGGGTCACGTCGTCGAACGCGTCGGCAATGGACTCCTCGCCCCGCTTGAGGCGATCGGCGATCGAGGCGGGGAGGATGTTCAGCAGCAGACGCTCGGAATGCTCCCGCTCCTGGTGGATCTCCTCCAGGTAGGCCTGCTCCCGGTCCCGAAAACGCTTGCGCTGGAGACAGGATTTCAGCCGTGCCGCCAGGGCGAAGGGATTGGGCGGCTTGGGCAGAAAATCGTCTGCCCCGATGCCGATGCAGCGCACGATGCTCTCGATCTGGTCGTCGGCGGACAGCACGATGACGGGGATGTGCCGGAGCCTCTCGTCCCGGGCCCGGTGAAGGAGCACCTGGTAGCCGTCCATCACCGGCATGAGGATGTCGAGCAGCACGACGTCGAACGTCTCGCAGGCCAGCCTGTCCAGGGCCTGGCGTCCGTCGGCCGCCGTCTCGCACTGGTGCCCCTCCTTGGCGAGCCGCCGCACGATGATGTGCCGGGTCATGGAATCGTCGTCGACGACCAGGATGCGCCCGGGCTTGTCCTGGGGCTCCGGCGAGCGCGTCTCCAGGTCCCTCAGCGTGCGCACGATGGCCGCAAGCGCGGTCGACTGGGCCTCGGTGGCAGGGGCCGGCGCGCCGCCGCTCATGACCCTGGCGAAGGCGATGATCTCGTCGATCAGCTCCGTCAGCCTGCGCGCCGATGCGAGGATGCTCCGCAGATCGGCCCGCGCCGCTCCATGGGCCTCGCCCCATTCCTCGAGGAGCATCTCCGCGTAGCCGATCACGGAGTTGATGTCATTGCGCAGCGTGTGGTGCACCCGGTTCGCGAGGGCGTTCATGTCCGACAGGTCGATCTCCCCCAGGCCGATCTTCGAGGCGTCAAGGAGGGCGTTGACCTTGGACAGCAGCGAGCAGCCCGCCTGGAGGATCCGCTCCAGGTCGGGGATCGCATCGGCCACACCGTGCCCGGCCGCCTCCTCGATCAGGAACTCGCTGTAACCGATGATGGCGTTGATGGGAGTCCGCAGGTCGTGCCGCTTGGTGGCAATGAACGCCTCACGAGAGATTCGGGCCTCGCCCGATGGCGGGATACGGGAAGCGAATCTCCTCCGGGCACCGGCTCTGTCAGGGATCGGCGGTTCCAGGCGTTCCGTGGTCACTGTGTCTCCAGCCTCGGATCTGCGCGATGCGCCGGCATCCCACCGGCACCCGGTTCGTCCCGCCCTCTCAGGTGGGCATAGGGCGGATGGGTCTCGAGACGAGTATCCTCCACCTGCGCCCCCACCGTGAAGTGGTAGAGATCCTGCCAGGCCGATCCGTCCAGCCCCAGCATCCGATGCACCAGGTCGTCAAAGAAGCAGCCGATGCCGGTACCGCGAAAGCCGGCGGCCTCGGCCTCGAGATAGAGCACCTGGCCGAGCATCCCGGACTCCCAGAACAGGTACCGATACCAGTGGGCCCCTTCCGCCAGGGCGGCCTCGAAGTCGGCCAGCATGCCCAGGGAGAAGGCGGAATCGGCCGCAATGTCCTGGTGGCAGGCGGCCAGCCTCGCGGCCTGCTGCAAATCGGCGCCCAGCAGCCGCACCAGACCCAGGTGGGCGGGGGTTCCTGCCGGGCGCTCCCAGCTCAGATCGCTGCCGAGGGCCGAGCGCAGCCGCGGCTCCGCCGCCGCGCTGCGGGGCAGCAGGTAGAGGCCGGGGCCCAGTCCCTCGACCCGGTGCACGAACAGCACGGGGTGGACCCGCGGCTCCCAGGGCAGGGCGTCCCAGGGGGGCACGCCGCGCCGCGGCAGCAGCGCGTCGAGCATGTCGAACAGGTCGTTGGCGGGCATGGCGGTGCGGCCGTCGAAGCCCAGGGCGCTGCGCCGCTGGCGCAGGACCCGCGCCGCGGGCAGGTCCCCGGCCGGCGGGGTCAGGGCCGGGCGGGCCGGCGGATCCCAGCTCCGGGATGCGCTCCGGGGCTTGCGCGCCGCGCTCGCCACCTCGGCGATCGCCTGCCAGTCCACGTGATCGGCGCTCAGCCGGTTGGCCGTGCCACTCCAGCCCACCGCGCCGGCCGGGTCCGGCAGGGGTCCGACTGCGACGCGGTCGGCGCCGGGGCCCACCGCCAGGAGGGCGTCCGGGGACTCGGGCTCGGCGCCGGGGTTCTCCGCCTCCCGGTCCAGGCCGAGCAGCGCCGCCACCTCGCCGTCGCCCGGGACCTGGAGCAGGCGGGCCCCCCACCCCAGGGCCGCCGCCGCGTATCGGACGGCGGCGATGGCGTGCCCGGCGTCGTGCTGGCAATAGCGGTAGGCCCGCACCCCGTACTTCCAGGCCTCGCGCCAGTGGATGGAGCTAAGCCCGACCAGCAGGTTGCCGGCGAGGACCGGGTGCCAGCACTGCTCGGCCTGCGACGCGCGCCGCTCCAGGACGTGGTCGTGGCTCTGATAGTGGTAGACGCCGCCGCCGACGCCCGGCACGTCCGAACAGACGAGATAGGCCTCCGTCGGATGGAGGTTGCCGCTGGACGGGTTGCAGCGCAGTGCCCAGCGGCTCGGACCGTAGCTCTTCCAGGCCGAGAGGCCGAAGCTCAGCTCGAGGAGGATTCCGATGCCGTGGGCGTCGACGGGTGCGGGCTCAACCCAGCCGGCCCGGCGCAGGGCAGCGAAAGGGGTGTGAAGTCCGTCCGCCGCCAGCGCCAGTTCCACACGTGCGCAGCCGTCGAAGCGCCGGAAAGGGTCCGGCTGATTCGCCCAGTCGAGGCGGCCCGGCCCCGGGGCGACGCGATCCGGGCGGTGCTTGCTGAGCTCGTGATAGCGGCGGATGCGCTCCGTCCTTGAAGGGTCGTCGTGGCTCATGATCGCTCGTCGGGGCGGCGGTGCCCGCAATTCTGCGCACGGCGATCGCCCGGTGCAAACCGGGTGCGCCTCAGCCCGGCACGGCCACCGGGCCCCGCGGGCCCCCGATGAGCGCCATCGGGTGCCCGTAGAGACGGGTGAGCGACGTCTCGGTGACCAGGGATGGGGTGGGTCCGCCGCACCACTGCCCATCACCGAACAGCAGCAGGGCGTGATCGCAGAATCGCAGGGCCAGGTTCACGTCGTGCAGCACCGTCA
>JASFUT010000090.1:0-10783 GCA_050050175.1 Chromatiales bacterium | reverse complement strand
CACGGCGTCGAGGTCGGGCAGGTCAAATCCATGATGTCTACTCTCTACTTCCGACCTTCTCACCCCACCACCAGCTTCGCGCCCACCAGCAGGGTAATCAGCTCGAATCCCCGCTTGATCCACCGGTTGCCCTTGGCGATGGACAGATGGGCCCCGAGGTAGCCGCCCAGCAGGGAGCCGGCGAGCAGGACCGGCAGCCACGCCCAGCGCACGTCCCCGAGAAGCCCGAGCGTGACTGCCCCCGCCCCGTTCCAGAACACCCCCACCAGCACCAGCGTGTAGGCGACGGCCCGCCGGTAGTCCAGGCCGAACCAGCGGATCAGCCACAGGGTGACGAACAGGCCCGTCCCCGAGGTCAGGGAGCCGTTGAGCACGCCGATCGCGAACAGCCCGAGGCCGCCTGAGACATAGCCCCTGGCGTCCCGGTGGATGGGACGGTGCTCCAGGCCGAGCCCGCTCTGCACGACGGAATAGACTCCCAGTGCGAGGGTGAGGATCCCGAGCGCAATCTCGGCGGCACGATCCGGCACCCGCAGGATCAGGCTGGCACCCGTGATCACCCCCGGCAGGCCCGCGGCCAGGATGAATCCCGCCATTCCCCGCTCCAGGCTGCTCTCTCGCAGGTGGCGCAGGGTCGCGCCGACGCCCAGGGCCACCGAGGCCAGCTTGTGCGTGGCCAGCGCCACGCCGAATGGAAGGCCGAGAAATATGAGCGCCGGCAGCTGGATCAGGCCGGCCCCCCCGCCGGAGAAGGCCGAGAAGAGGTTGGCAGCGAAGGAGATCAGGAAAAGTAGGAACTGATCCACGGGACCCGTGTCGCAAAAACGCAGCGCCCGATTATAATCGGGCCATGTCTCCTGAACCGAGCTCGAACCGCCGGCTGGACGCCGGGCTGACTGCGGCCCTCGTTCTCTGTCTCGCCCTTCCCCTGTCGCCGTGTCTGGCCGAGACGCTCTATCGCTGGACGGACGATGAAGGGCGGGTGCACTACACCGACTCCATTCCACCGGAGTATGCACGCCAAGGCCGGGAGGTGATCGACCCGCGGGGATTCAAGGTCGACGAGGTGGCGCCCGCCAAGACCGAGGAGCAGATCCAGCGCGAGGCCGAACTGGCACGCCTGCGGGCGGAGAAGAAGCGCCTCATGGAGGAGCAGCAGGAGGCGGACCGGCTCCTGCTCAAGCTCTACTCGAGCGAGGAGGAGATCCAGATGGCGCGGGACGGCAAGATAGCCGCTCTCGACGGGCTCAACGAGATCGCCCGTTCGAACATTCAGCGCCTGCGCGTTCAGCTCGAGAAGATACAGAAGCAGGCGGCCAATCGCGAACGGTCCGGGCAGGGCGTGCCCAAGCCGCTCCTGGAGCACATCGAAGCGACCCGCCAGAAGATCAAGCAGTCGTTCGAGTCGATCATCGCCCGCGAGCAGACGAAGCAGGAGATCCGCGCGCGCTTCGCCCGGGACCTGGAGCGTTTCCGCAACGTCAAGAAGCTCGCCCAGCCCGAGGAGGCGGACGAGCAGAAGAAGCCCGACGCGCAGTCGGTCCTCAAGACCGTGGTGCGCTGCAGCGGTTCGGCGGCCTGCGACAGGGCTTGGGCCCGCGCCGAGGCATTCGTGCGCGAGCACGCCACCACCCGCATCCAGATGCTCGGGCGCAGCATCATCGCCACTGCCGCGCCCCGCGAGGAGGACGATATCAGCCTGGCCGTGTCCCGCATCCAGCGGCCGGGCCGGGACGATGCGGAGCTGTTCCTGGACGTGCAGTGCAAGGATTCACCCCTCGGGGAGGAATTCTGCCGCAGCGAGCAGGTCGAGGCGGTGCGCGCGGGGTTCCGGCCCTATATCGCCGAGCGGAACGGCGCCGCCGATGCACGACCCGGCGGGCCGGATACTGCGGCCCACGGGAACTGAGCGCGGCGCCTTTTCAGAACCCGGACGCCGTGCTCAGGCGAACAGCGCGGATTCCAGCGCCGCCCACTGTGCCTCCCACTGATCCACCGGCGAGACCCGGAAACGGGTCCTCAGGAACTGGTGCATGCGCCCCTCCGCCCACGCAAGCAGCAGATTGGCGCCGATCTCCGCCTCGACGCTCAGGGTCGAGTCGCCCCTCAGGGACGCCTCCCGGAGGACCTGTCTGAACTGCGTCTCCAGCCGGGCGAAGAACTGCTCCACCCGGCCATGCAGGCGCTCGCGCTCTCCGACCAGTGCATCGCCGAGGAGCACGCGGGTGATGCCCGGGTTCTTGGCAGAGAAGGCAAGCACCAGGTAGAGCACCTTCGCGCAGCGTCCGCGGGTATCACGCTCTTCGTCCAGAATGCGGTTGATGCGTGCGAATACCGTCTCCTCGGCGAAGACGATCAACGCCTCGAACATTCGCGCCTTGCTGGCGAAGTGCCGGTACAGGGCGGCCTCCGAGACGCCGCAGGCGCGGGCGAGCGCCGCGGTGGTGATGCGCTCGCCCGGACTCTGTTCCAGCTCCCGGGCCAGGGCTTCGAGGATGAGCTGCTTGCGGGGGGGGCGCGAGGCCATCGGCATCGGCGTCCTCAGCGCCTGCGGATGAGGGTGCCGACCCCCTCGTCCGTGAAGAGCTCGAGCATGACGGCGTGCTCGACCCGCCCGTCTATGATGTGGGCCGACTGCACGCCGGCCTTGACGGCTTCCAGGGCGCAGGTGATCTTCGGGAGCATGCCGCCGTGGATCGTCCCGTCCGCGATCAGGGCGTCCACGCGCTCGGCGCTCAGACCGGTCAGCAACCCCCCCTCCTTGTCCAGAAGCCCGGTGGTGTTGGTAAGCAGGATGAGCTTCTCCGCCCCCAGGACCTCGGCCATTCTGCCCGCCACGAGGTCGGCGTTGATGTTGTACGAACGGCCGTCGTCCCCGATCCCGATGGGCGCGATCACGGGGATGAAGTTGCCGTGGACCAGCATGTCCACCACCGCGGCGTCGATGCTGGCGACCTCGCCCACGTGGCCGATGTCGATGATCTCGGGGGCATCCACGTCCAGGGTCGGGCGCTCGATCCTGAGCTTGCGGGCCCGGATCAGGTCTCCGTCCTTGCCCGTGAGGCCCACCGCGGCGCCCCCGTGGCGGTTGATCAGGTTGACGATCTCCTTGTTGACCAGGCCACCGAGCACCATCTCGACCACGTCCATGGTCTCCGCGTCGGTCACCCGCATGCCCTGCACGAACTCGGTCTCCTTGCCCAGGCGCTTCAGCAGGCTGCCGATCTGGGGCCCGCCGCCGTGGACGATCACCGGGTTGATGCCCACCAGCTTCATCAGCACCACGTCTCGCGCGAAGCTGCTCTTGAGCCCCGGATCCACCATGGCGTTTCCGCCGTACTTGATGACCACGGTCTTGCCGCCAAAGCGCTGGATGTAGGGCAGGGCTTCGGCCAGAACGTGAGCGACCTCGCGTGCCGCCGCCGGGGTCAGGCTCATGGATGCGTCTCTCTCAGAAGGGACGGGATGTGGGCGCGAGCGCTCAGAACGGGAGCTCCAGCTCGGGCGCCACGCTGCGGACCAGGGTGCGGAAGCGCTCCTCGATCTCCGCCAGGCTGCGCTCGTCGTCCGCCTCGAACCGGAAGATCAGGCTCGGCGTCGTGTTGGACGCCCGCACCAGCCCCCAGCCGCTGCCGAACTCGGCACGCAGCCCGTCTATGGTCGTCAGGGTCGCCCCATCGAAATCGACCTGCTCGACCATGCGCTTGACCAGGTCCTCCTGCCCCCCCCCTTCGACGGTCGCCTGCAGCTCGGGGGTGCACAGGCTGTCGGGGAGCTCTGCGAAGACCTCGCCCGGGGAGCGGCGGTCCTCGCCGAGGATCTCCAGCAGACGCGCGCTCGCGTAGAGCGCGTCGTCGAAGCCGTACCAGCGCTCCTCGAAGAACACGTGGCCGCTGAACTCACCTGCCAGCAGCGCGCCGGTCTCCTTGAGCTTCGCCCGCATCAGGGAATGCCCCGACTTCCACATCAGGGGGCGTCCGCCGTGGAGCAGGATGTGGCTCGCCAGATGGCGGCTCGACTTGACGTCGTAGATGATATCCGCGCCCGGCTGGCGGGAGAGCACGTCCTGCGCGAACAGCATCAGGAGTCGGTCCGGCCAGATGATCTTGCCCAGGTTGTCCACCACGCCCAGTCGGTCCCCGTCGCCGTCGTAGGCAATGCCCAGGTCCGCGCCCTCACGCTGCACCGCCTCGAGCAGGGCCTGGAGGTTGTCCGGCCGGCTGGGGTCCGGATGGTGATTGGGAAAGGCCCCGTCCGGCTCGCAGAACAGCTCGATCACCTCGCACCCCAGGGTGCGCAGCAGCGTCGGCGCGGCGATCCCGGCCGCCCCGTTGCCACAGTCGACGACGACGGTCATCGGCCTCGCGATGCGCACGTCCGAGGCGATGCGATCCACGTAGTCGGGCAGCAGGTCCTGGGATCGCAGCTCGCCCTCACCCTCGAGCAGGTCGCCGTGCTCGGCGCGATCGGCGAGGGCCAGGAGCCGATCGCCGCTGAGCGCCTCCCCGCCGAGGACGATCTTTAGGCCGTTGTACTCGGGTGGGTTGTGACTGCCGGTGATCATCACCCCGCAGTCGCTTCCGAGGAAGTGCGTGGCGAAGTTGACCAGCGGGGTGGGCACCATCCCCAGGTCGACCACGTCACGCCCGCTCTGGCGCAGGCCGGAGGTCAGGGCGTCCGCAAGCTCCTCACCCGAAGGCCGGCAGTCCCGGCCGATAATGACCGTCTGCTGGCCCCTGTCGTAGGCCTCGCTGCCGATCGCCCGCCCGATGAGCGTCACCACTTCCGGCGTCAGCGTCTTCCCGGCGATGCCGCGTATGTCATAGGCCTTGAAGACCTCCCGCGGAACCGTCTCGCCGCGGGGCGCGGCGGGCGACACGCGCCCGAACATCGCCTCGATCCCGGCCTCGTCCGGGCGCGGGCGCGTCGCCGGCCCCTCTCCAGACTCCGGCCCACCGCGCCTTTTTTCTTGGGCCTTCGCGTCCTCGCCTGCACCGCGTCGGGCGCTCGCGCGAACGCTCTCCACGCGCGCCAGCAGCGGCTCGGACTCGACGAGCTGCAGGGGGGGACGCATTGGGGGGCGGCCGCTCAACGCACCTTCCAGGACCTCAATGGCCGCGACCTGATCGGCACGCAGGGCGCGCTGCACGCGCCGAACCTGCCACAGGAGCGCGAGGGCGACCAGGCCGAGCATCACCAGCGGCACCACCCAGAGGGCAGCCGACAGCCCCAGCGCATAGCCACCGGGCAGGGGGCGGTAGGCCACCTCCCAGATGCTGCCCTCCACCGGCACGGCGCCGGCCACGTCGTCGACTGCGCTGCCCGCGACGAACGGAGACTCGCCGTCCGAAACCCGCTGGCGCAGCCCCAGCGCCGCGCCCGTGGCGGGGCCGGCCTGCGCCATCAGGTCGCCGAGCCACTGGGGGGAGAGGGCGGCGTGGACGGTCCCCACCACCGAGCCGTCGGCCGCCTTCACGGGCAGGACAACGGCCACGTGTGCCTGATCCGAGCCGGGGTGGTGCACCTCGAATGCCGTGGGGGCGCCTGAGCGCTCGGCCTCCCGGACGAGCTCGAGGGATGCGAAGCTGAGATGGGGGGTCGCACTGTCGTCCAGCTGGTCCCAGCCCGCGGGGAGGAGCCGTACGCGCAGGGCCCCCGGCAGCATCCGGGCCACCCGCTCGCCCCAGGCGAGGGTCTCCGGCGAGCCCGGCGCATCGGTCAGGCGGCGCACCTCCGGCCTGTCCGCGGCCGCACCGAGCACCGCCCTCGCCTGCAGGAGACTGGCCGAGATGTCGGCGGCCAGCAGACGGGCCACGCCCGCGGCCTGAGACAGTCTCGAATCGCCCGTCGCCTGCGCCTGGAGCATCCGCGTCGCCTGCCAGCCCGCCAGGACTACCAGGGCGATGAGCGCGAAGGCCGCCAGCCCATGGCCCGCGAGTGAGCCCTGACCTCGCGCCTGGGGGCCGGGAGCGCCGGATGGGGCCGCATCGGGCTTGCTGCGTCTCAGGCTGAACATCGCTGCCCTCATCCCTTCGGCACGGCAGGGCGACAGGCCCCGGAGGCACGGCGCGCGGCCGCCATCTCAGGACCCCGTCGTTGCAATGCCCGCATGATAGCGCTCCGCCACCGCCTCAACCACGGCCTTCGCGAGCTCACCCTTGGGCGCCATCGCCAGCTCGCGCCGCCCGCCTTCCCACAGCAGCGTGAGTGCGTTCTCGTCCTTCTCGAAGCCGCCGCGGGCCGCGCCAACCAGGTTGGCGGCGACGACGTCCACGCCTTTGGAACGGCGTTTGGCCTGCCCCCGCTCCTCCAGGTCCTCCGTCTCCGCCGCGAAGCCAACGCAGAACGGCCGAGGCCTGGCGGCGGCCACGTCGGCGAGTATGTCGGGGTTGCGGATCAGCTCGACCTCCATCGTGTCCCGATCCTTCTTGATCTTCCGCCCGGCGGGGCGGGCCGGCCGGTAGTCCGCCACGGCCGCGCAGCCCACGAAGATATCGGCCTCGTGGACGCGGCGCATCACCTCGGCGTGCATCTCCTCGGCGCTCTCCACCTCGAGGCGCTGCACTCCCCGGGGTGGCGTCAGGCAGACCGGCCCGCTCACCAGCTGCACGCGCGCGCCGGCCCGGGCGAACGCACCCGCCAGCGCGTAGCCCATCTTGCCGGAGCTCCTGTTGCTCAGGAACCGCACCGGATCCAGGGGCTCGCGCGTCGGCCCGGCCGTGATCAGGACCCGGGTCCCCGCGAGGGAGCCGCCCGCGAACAGGCCCTCCACCTCACTGAGCAGCTCCCGGGGCTCACGCATCCGCCCAGGGCCGCTGTCTCCGCACGCCTGCCCCCCTTCGCCCGGACCCCAGACGAGCGTGCCCCGGCGAAGGAGCGCCTCGGTGTTCTCGCGTGTGGCGGGGTGGGCCCACATGGCCCGGTTCATCGCCGGGGCCAGCGCAACGGGCGCCTCGGTCACCAGACACAGTGCCGCCAGGAGATCGTCCGCCATCCCGTGAGCCAGCCGCGCCATGCAGTCGGCCGTCGCGGGTGCGACCAGGACCAGATCCGCCCAGCGCGCCAGCTCGATGTGCCCCATTGCCCCTTCCTGGGCGGGGTCGAGCAGCGTATGTCGGACCGGTCTCCCCGACAGCGCCTGAAAGGTGAGCGGCCCGACCAGCTCGGTCGCAGCGGCCGTCATCACCACCTGCACTTCGGCGCCCGCGCCCTTGAGCAGGCGTACCAGCTCGGCCGCCTTGTAGGCGGCTATCCCCCCGGAGACGCCCAACAGTATGCGTTTGTCGACCAGGTCACCCACGGGCCGGCGCTTCGTTGCTATGATAACCGCGTCAAGGTTAACCCATGCTCCCAGGCGCCGGAAGCGAAGAGGGCGCCGGGGGGGCCAGGGATGAGCAGAGCCTTTGCACACGGAGGTCACCATGGCCATCTCCGACTGGCCCCTGGATGAGCGGCCCCGCGAGAAGCTGATGTCGCGAGGCGCCGATTCCCTGTCGGACGCCGAGCTCCTCGCCATCTTCCTGCGCACCGGCGTGACCGGAAAGACAGCGGTCGACCTGGCACGCGGTCTCCTCGATGATTTCGGCGGGCTGCGCAGCCTTCTCGGCGCGGACATGGACCGTTTCTGCGCCGGCAGCGGATTGGGACCCGCCAAGTTCGTCCAGCTGCAGGCGGCGCTGGAGATGGGGCGCCGTCATCTGGGCGAGGTCCTCGTGCGCGAGGGCGCTCTCACCAGCCCCGACGACACGCGCAGCTATCTCAAGGCCCGCCTGCGGGACTACCCGTTCGAGGTCTTCGGCTGCCTGTTTCTCGACAACCGCCACCGCGTAATCAGCTACGAGGAGCTGTTCCGCGGGACCATCGACGGTGCCAGCGTCCACCCGCGGGAGGTGGTGCGCAAGGCGCTGGACCACAACGCGGCCGCCGTGATCCTCGCCCACAACCACCCTTCGGGTGTCGCCGAGCCCAGCGACGCCGACACCCGGATCACCGACCGGCTGAAGAGCGCGTTGTCGCTCATCGACGTGCGCGTGCTCGACCACCTGATCGTCGGGGACGCCGAGATCACCTCCCTCGCGGAGCGCGGACTCCTCTAACCCGGGCGGGTCACTCCCGTCGGTTGCGCGCCCGGCCCCGCTCTGCTTTAATACGCGCCCTTGTGCTCCCGTGGGCGGCGGGAAGGTTTACCGAGGAAGAGAGCGATGTCCAAGATCTGTCAGGTGACCGGCAAGCGCCCGGTGGTCGGATACAACGTATCCCATGCCCACAACAAGACCAAACGCCGCTTCCTGCCCAACCTGCACTATCATCGGTTCTGGGTGGAGAGCGAACGGCGCTGGGTCCGTCTGCGCGTCTCATCCCAGGGCATGCGCATCATCGACAAGAAGGGCATCGACAGCGTCCTGGCCGAGCTGCGCGCCCGTGGCGAAAAGCTCTGAGGTACCCGACCATGCGTGACAAGATCCGACTCATCTCCAGTGCGGGCACCGGTCACTTCTATACCACGACCAAGAACAAGCGGAATCAGCCCGGCAAGATGGAGATCAAGAAGTTCGACCCCAAGATCCGCAAGCACGTGATGTACAAGGAAGGCAAGATCAAGTAGGCGCCGGACCTTAGGGACCGCTCGTAGAAAACCCGCCATTGGCGGGTTTTTTGTTGCCCTGACCCGGGAGCGGCGGGCGACCCGCGCCCGCCGCGGATCAGGTCTGGGGCTGGAGGGAGTAACGACGCAGGGTATGGGCGAAGTCCTGCAGGGCCTTGATGCCAGTGGACTCCGCCTGGCGGCACCACTCCTGCAACGCCTGGAGCAGGGTCTCCTGGCTGCTGGCGGTCCGCTCCCACACCTCCTGAAGGCGCTGGCGGTACTGATAGACGGTCCTGAGTCGCTGGTGCTGGTCCAGAATCCGGGTCAGCCGGTCCCGGGCCAGGGCGTCCATGCGCCGCTCACCCGACAGCAGCAGCTTGCGCGTCTGACGGTAGAGCCTGCGGCAGGAGGCATCGGCATCGGCGCAGAGCTCGTGCCGGGACACCGGCAGCATCACCTCCCTGGCGTAGCTCGCCAGCACGTGCATGCGGTTCTGTATGACCGCCCGCACCGTGTCCATGTCCACGGCATCCTTGTCCGCGGCGAGCGCCGGCCGGGGCGCCACTTTCTTGACCCGAGCCAACCCCAGCGCCGACAGGCCCCGTATGTAGGCCCACCCGATATCGAGCTCCCAGGGCCTCGCCGACAGCTTGGCCGAGCTCGGAAAGGCGTGGTGGTTGTTGTGCAACTCCTCGCCGCCGATCAACACTCCCAGGGGCGCGATGTTGGTCGATGCGTCGGGGGCATCGAAATTGCGGTACCCCCAGTAGTGGCCCACCCCGTTTATCACGCCGGCGGCCCAGAAGGGAATCCACACCATCTGCACCGCCCAGAGCGCGATGCCCGGCAGGCCGAACAGCAGGGCCTGCACGAAGAACAGCAGGGTCACACCGAGGAAATTGTGACGGGTGTAGACCTGCCGCTCCATCCAGTCGTCCGGCGTCCCGTGGCCGAAGCGCTCGACCATCCCGGGGTCACGCGCCGCGTCCCGGTAGAGCTCGGCGCCCTCCCAGAGGACCTTGCTCAGGCCCAGCACCTGGGGACTGTGGGGGTCTTCCGGCGTCTCGCAGCGCGCGTGGTGCTTGCGATGCACCGCCACCCACTGCCTCGTGATCATTCCGGTGGTCAGCCAGAGCCAGAACCGGAAGAAGTGAGCCACCGCCGGGTGGAGCTCCAGCGCCCGGTGCGCCTGGGCGCGGTGGAGGAAAATTGTCACCGAGGCGATGGTGACGTGCGTCAGCCCCAGACCCAGCAGCACGAGCTGCCACCAGGATAAATCGATCAGACCGTATAGCATGCACTTCTCAGGATAGGAAAACGAGTCCCGATTCTACGCCAAAAACCGATCCTCTGCCGGGATTTCTCCCCAGGAGTCAATTCCCACGCCCGTCCAGCAGCAGGTTGCCCACCCGATCCAGCCGGGCGCCCCAGCCGGGCGCGAGCCAGGTGGTGGCCACCGTCTCGGTGATCAGGGCAGGCCCCTCCAGGCATTGGCCCGGCACCAGACGCTCGCGCTCGTAGACGGGCACGGACCCGTCGATCCCGTAGACCCGGCCCTCGCCCGTCGGGCCCGTCTCCGGGCGTTCGGGAAGGGGCTGCAGATCGAATGCGACCGGCGGTCCCTCCAGCGAGACCCGCAGGTTCACCAGCTCCACGGGAACCGACATGCGGTGGCCGTAGCGGCCCTCGTGACGGGCGCCGAAATCCCGCACCACCCCCGCGACGCTGCTCCAGGGCACGTTCAGCGTATAGGACTGGCCCCGGTAGCGCAGATCCAGGGACGAGTGGATCTCCAGCCGCCCGCCGGGCACCCCCTCGTCGGCGAGCGCCCGACTGCCCTCCTTGACCAGCCCCGCCAGGCCGGCCTCGATCTCGGCCTGCGAGACGGCCTCGACCAGACCGAGCCGGGTGAGCGAGAGCTGCCGGCCGGGTCGGGTGGCGAGCATTCCGAGCGCGGAGAGAACGCCTGCGTGGACCGGCACCAGCGCGCGGCCCATCCCGAGGGCTTCGGCCAGCGCGCAGACGTGGAGCCCCCCGGCTCCGCCGAACGAGACCAGGGCGAAGGAGCGCGGATCGATGCCCCGCTGCACGGAAATGACCCGCAGGGCCCTCGCCATGTGCTCGTTGGCAACGCGGATCACGCCGTGGGCGGCCTCCTCCACCGGCAGCTCCAGGGACCGTGCCAGGGGCCGCAGG
>JASFUT010000089.1:0-10787 GCA_050050175.1 Chromatiales bacterium | reverse complement strand
GGGGCGTTGTCAACGCCCTGTCGCGCGGATCGGCACCCCGAATCGCGCGTACTCCACCACTCCCTGAGGCCTGCGCTGCGCCTATTCGCCGACGGGTGAGGTGTCCATCAGGACGAACGAGGGGCGCTTCGACGGAACCGGGATGATCCTGAACGACGGCCAGTTCCCGGTGTCCGCAGGCTGCAGCCGTCCTGCCGAGCAGTGTTTCCCCTTCCAGAACGCCTTCTCGACGACCGACCCGACGGACCTGAACGGACTGGTGCCGTCCACTCTTTCCGGCGGAGCCGGCGAGACCCTGTCCTTCGGTACCGCCATCTACAGCTACTCGGGCGGCAAGCTGGGCGGCCACAGCGGCACCTGCAAGGTCCTGCCCTGCGATACGGCCACCGTTCCCTCGCCAGGGACCTCCGTGTTGGTGCGGTTTCCGCTCACCGGGCTGGTGGCGGTCCGAGTCCGGAGGCGGTCGCTGCACTGATGTCGGCGGGTCCGTGCGAGGGCTCGCCGATGGGCTGCCGTCTTCCGGCCCGCGGAGGGGGCTGCGGGACCTGAAGGCGCCCTTACCCGCGGTCCCCGCCCGGCTCCTCCGGCCGGGCCGGAGGACGGCCCCTCGCCCGGCTCGAGCGCTCCCGCGGCCCAGGCTGGGGGCCTTCAGCCGGCGCCGCTGGAGCGGCGTGCAGCGCGACCGCGAGCACGGCGAAGAACAACGCGGTGAGCCGCGGCGCGTCGAAGGGGCTCGAGAACAGGCCCAGGGCGAGAAATCCGGTCACGGCCGTCAGGGCCGCCGCCGGGACCGGCCGGCCGCGCCAGGCGGCGCGCGCCAGGTGGACGAAGGCGGCCAGCATCAGCAGGTTGAACCCCAGCAGGCCCAGCCAGCCCTGCTCGAAGAGCAGGGAAACCCAGAGGTTCTTGATATGCCACGCCAGGTGGTCGTGGGTCCTGAACAGCCAGAAGTCCCCGCCCCGGGAGAAATCCCCGTTGCGCAGCAGTTCCTCACCGCCGGGTCCGCGCAGGCTCAGGTTGTCGACCTCGACCAGCCGGCCCTCTTCTGCGTTGTACAGATAGAGCTCGACCGGCGGGCGCGACAGCAGATTGCCCGCACCGATCTCGCCGCTGTTGAGCGTCACCTCCGTGCGCCGCCACTGGCGGTCGCCGCCGGGTGCCTCGTAGGTTCCCCAGTTGCACCTTCGGGAGTTGAGCAGGTGCTTCTCGCACAGGGGCACGGTGAGACGCAGGGTCCGGGCGTCGCCTCGCAGGTCCATCGCCAGCCGGTATCGGGTCCGGGGCTGCACGGCAACCCGTTGACCGAGGTAGAGCGTCTCCCCGCTCCCCAGCGCCAGATAGCCGTTCCCCCGCTCTGAGGCGTAGCGGAAGTTGCCCGGGACGCGGCCCGCGGGGTTGCGGTTGAGATAGGTCTCCGGAAAGCGGCCGAGCCCCATGCCGAACACGCTCGTGCCCAGGCCTTCGTCCATCATCCACAGGGCCGAGCGCCAGTGCTCCAAGCGCGTGTCGGCGTCGCGCTGTACGGCTGCCATGCGCTCTCCGAAATACCCCTGGGTCCCGACATAGAGCAGGCCCACCGCGATCGTCGCCGTGACGGCGAAGGCGGTGGCCGAAGCGGCCTTGCGCATGCCTGCCTGGGCCAGTCCCCGTACCCAGAACAGGCTGAGCAGTGCCAGTTCCACGGCCAGCGCGAGGAACGCGGCACGGGTCACCGTGGACACCACCAGGTAGAGCGCCCCGGCGAACAGGGCGAGGGCGGCGAGGACCCCGGCGACGTTTCGCGTGCGCACCATCCACAGCCAGATGAAGGGAACGGCCAGGATGAGGAAGGCGGGCAGGTGCGAGCCGCCGGTGTGCATGCTGGAGAAGCTGGCCGTGATCCGGTAGGGCACCGAGAAGTCCAGGAGATCGGCGAACTGCCAACGCTCTCGCACGCCGATGAGGATCACGCCGAGCAGTCCGAGCAGCAGCCCGATGGTGAAGAGCCGCGCCGCAAGGTCCGAGCCCCGGGGCACCGTCCAGCGCAGGAGGAGGAAGAAGGCGAGACCCCAGGCGAAGCCCTTGCCTACGCGCAGGGCGTTGTAGTGGCTGAAGTAGTTGGCGAAGGCGTTGGCGTCCAGTGGCGCCAGCGGCAGCAGCCCGATCAACAGGGCGATGAGCGTCGTCGCCGCGAACAGGCCGCAGAGGACCGCCGCCGGCCGGGACAGGAAGGGCCCGGCCTCCCGGTGGCGGCCGTGCAGCAGGGCCGCCCCCAGGGTCACCAGCAGAAAGAGGTCGCTCTCGTCGAGGAAGAAGCGTCCGGTCCAGGGCGCTAGATCGAGGACCGGGAGCACGGCGGGCACGACCGCCAGCCAGGCATGGCGGTAACCGACGAGCAGCGCGAGGTAGAGGAGTAGGGCCGCGCCCAGGGCGAGCTGAAAGCGCGGGAAGTCCCACAGGCCCCAGGCCGCCAGGGCGATCGGGAGAAAGGCCGCCGCCAGGGCCAGGGCGTTTGGACTCGCGCGGGCGATGGCGGGCAGCCGAAACGCGGGCGGGGTGTGCGCAGGGGGGTATTGGTCCCGGGGGCTGTCCGCGGGCGGGGCGTCGCGCAACGCTTCGACTCCTGCGGTGCGCAGCGTTCGCTCCACGAGCCATAGACCGAGCCAGACTCCCACGGGCGCGAACAGCACCTGCATGAGATCCGATGCCGTCAGCTTGCCGAACAGCGGCCAGCCCACGAGGAAGAAGGCGATCACTGCGGCGGGCACCCATCTGCGCAGCGCCCCGCCCATCCCCCCGGCGCCGAGCACGAAGCCCAGCGGCACCCAGATCATCGCCCCCTTGATGAGCACGTAGACCCGCTGCGGAACCGATGTCAGCAGGCCCAGAAGGTCCGGCATCGCCAAGGGCGCGAGCATGGGCTTCGCCGGTGCGAGCGGCACCAGTGCCACCGCGAGCGCGCAGAGCGCGGCCGTCCCCGCGAGGAGCCGTCCCCGGAACGGGGACGCGCGGTCGAGGGCCGATGCCATGAAACGGGCTGCAACCAGCCCCCCGCCCAGGGCGGCCGTGCCAACGCCGATCAGGGCCCAGGAATCGGGGAAGGCGTACCAGCCGGTGCGCGAGCTTCGCTGCGCGAGGAACAGCGCGAGGATGCCTCCCCAGGCCACGACGATCAGGCCCAGTGTCGCGGACAGGGCCAGGGGGCGCTGCCGCATGGGCGGGATTGCGGCCCCGGTCAGGAGGCCGATCACCAGCAGGGCGGCTGCGGGCTGCCAGGCGGCGACGGGCGTCCCCCGGGGCGCAGCCGGCACCTGGGACAGCAGGAGCACCAGCCAGGCCGACCCGGCGACCGCCAGCGGCAGCCAGGGTCCGTGGAACGCGGGCAGCTGGAGGCTAGGGATCCTGAGCGATGAAAGCTGCAAGAGTGCTCCTGATTGTGGACAGACCGGATCCGGGGCCGGCGTCTGAGGGGGCCGGCACCGGGTGCGAAGGAGAATCTGCGCAACGTCCTCGTCCGGTGGAGCCGTAGATTACGGCCCCCGGGGAGGAGCGTAAACTGCCGGCGGCGCCGGGGCTCGCGGCAGGGGCGGCGGCCGCCGGCGGCCCGCCGAAACGGAAGCCGCGCGAATTCCACGGGACGCTGCGGGTCGTATCGGTGCGGTGCGGATCCGGCTTCAGCCAGCCCGACTGCGCGGCCGGCCGTCCGGCTTCGCGGGGGCTCGTCCCGACCTACGCCTTGCGGCGCTCTTGGCCCGCCTCGCGGAGGCGGTCCAGGTAGTCGGTCCAGAGCACCGCCTGTCGGCGACCCATGTCGTAGAGATAGCGCCAGTCGAACAGGCCGGAGTCGTGGCCGTCGTCGAAGACGATCTTCACGGCATAGTTGCCCACCGGTCGGACGTCGTCGATGTTGACGTCCTCCTTGCCGACCACCAGCTTGGCGCCCTTGCCGAAGTGCCCGCGCACCTCGGCCGAGGGCGAGTAGACGCGCAGCAGCTCGCAGGGCAGCTCGAATCGGGCGCCGTCGTCGAAGGCGATCTCCAGCGTCCGGGAATCGCGGTGCACGCGGATGTCCGTGGGCCTTGGTTGATCGCTCATGCCGGGCTCTCCCTTCCCCCGGTCCCGGCCTTGCGCTCGGGCAGCCAGCCCGTGACGTGCTCTCCGATCAGGTCGACCAGGGCCTCCATGTGGGCGGGGCTGTCGTTCAGGGATGGGATGTAGCGGTAGTCCTCGCCGCCGGCCTCCATGAAATACTCCCGGTTCTCGGCGCCGACCTCCTCGATGGTCTCCAGGCAGTCCGTGGGGAAGCCGGGGCAGATCACCTGCACGCGCTTGACGCCGCCCGCGCCCCAGGCCTTGAGGGTCTGATCGGTGTAGGGCTTGAGCCACTCCTTGGGCCCGAAGCGGGACTGGAAGGTCATCAGCCAGTCGTCGTCGGCGAGGCCGAGCTCCCGGGCCAGGGCGCGGGCCGTGCGCTCGCAGTCGTCCGGATAGGGATCACCCTTGTCGGCGTACTCCCTGGGTATGCCATGGAAGGAGAGCAAGAGGCGCTCCGGGCGGCCGTGCTCGGCCTGAAAGTCCCGCACGCTCCCGGCCAGGGCGCGTATGTAGGCGGGGTGATCGGGGTAGCGATTGATGAAGCGCAGCTCCGGCAGGACCCGCCAGCCGCGCAGCACCTCGGTGACCCGGTCGAATATCGATGCCGTGGTAGTGGCCGAGTACTGGGGATACAGCGGCAGCACCAGGATGCGCGCGATGCCGGCGTCGCGCAGGGCGGAAAGCCCCTGCTCGATGGACGGGGTGCCGTAGCGCATGGCCAGCACCACGGGGATCCGGTGGCCGGTGCGTTCGGCCAGTGCCCGTTCCAGGGCCGGCCGCTGACGCTTGGAAATGCTGAGCAGCGGCGAGCCGTCCTCCGTCCAGACCTCCCGATACGCGGCCGCGGAGCGCCGGGGCCGCACCCGGAGGATGACGCCGTGGAGCACCGGCCACCAGATCACCCGCGGCGCCTCGATAACCCGGGGATCGCTCAGGAACTCGGCTAGGTAGCGGCGGACCGACGCGGTGTCGGGGGCGTCGGGCGTGCCCAGATTGACCAGCAGGACGCCGAAGGGGGGGGTCGTGTCGTCTTGCGTATTCATGGGTGGCTCGGTGGAGGTTTTGCAGCTGCCCGGCCATGGTATCACCCGTGGGGTTTCGGCGGTGCCTGCCGGGCGGGCAGTGCCTGGGGCCTTGGTGGGAGGGGTCTCCGATCGCGATGGTGAGATCCGGCCCGGGAATCGCCGCCTTGAGGTGCCTCCCACAGAGGGGTCGTGCCGGGGACCTTCATGGGAGGGGCCTCCAGGCCGAGATCATGAGGCCCGGGTCCGGGGCTCGCCGCCCGGGGCGCCTCCCACAGCGCCGCAGCCCCCTTGGAGGGCAGTCTCCGTGGGAGCGGCCATTCAGGCCGCGAAAGATGCGGGTTTGAAGCCCGGGGCCCGGCTGGCTCCGGCGTCCCGGCGCCGAGCCAGAGAACCGCGACCGGCCGGTTGAAACCGGCCCTACGGGGCCTCCACCTTCGCTTCCCGTCACCCGTCACCCGTCACCCGTCACCCGTCACCCGTCACCCGTCACCCGCATTCACCCGCCGCAGCCTGGCCTCCACCCGCGCTTCCTCGATCAGCGCGCGGTCCAGGACCTTTGGATAGGCGCGCCAGAGGCGGTCGACCACGGCCGCCTGGTGGCGGGCGGTGCGCTCGAGGCGGGCGCGCGTCGCGTCGGCGATGCCCGGCAGGGTGAGCAGCCTCGGGGCCAGCCAGTCCATGTAGTCCTGCACCAGCTCGGTCTGCCCCGGCTCAGGCCACTGCTCGCGAAGCAGTAGCTCCGGGAATGCAGAGGCGGGCAGGGCGCGCACGGCGAGATCGCCCGGGACGTCGTCGGCGAGGCCGGTGGCGCCGCCGTCGGGCTCCCGCCAGAACCACTGGGCGAGCCGCGTGCTTCCCGCGGCCCCTGTCACCTGCCTCTCGAGCGCGCTGAGGTGGCGGCGCGGATTGCCCGGATCCCTGCCCGGGACGCCGCGCGCGTCCAGGCTCGGGGCGCGGAAGGCGTTGTCGCCGCGCCGTGCCGCCGCCCAGTGGGCAGGACGGCGGACCGCGCGGCGGGCGGTCTCGTCGGCGGTGATCGCAAGCAGGGCCAGCGGCCGGCGCTCCGCCTCGTCCAGCAGCCAGAGCTCGAAGGCGGGCAGGGGCTCGAAGGGGACGCCGGAGGCCTCGGCCTCCAGCAGGGCGATGATCCGCCCGCTCTCCTCCAGCATGGCGCCGACGTCGAACAGCGGGTGGACGGGGACCCGCGCCAGCCCCTCGGGGCGCGACCAGACACCGAAGGTGTAATAGTCGGTGAGGGTGCGCCCCTGGCTCAGACTCCCCCAGAGGTTGGCCGGGCGCTCGGAGACCACCTGGATCTCCCAGTTCAGCCCGTCTGCGGTCACCGCCCGCGCACCCTCGATCTCGAGCACCTGCAGGGTCCCGAGGAAGGGGTTGGGCCTGACCAGGCTGAAGCGGCGGTGGGTCGAGGGGCTGCTCAAGGCATGGGCGCCGCCGGGGCCGGCCGCGGCGGCCGATGGATGGGCTCTGCCCGCCATGTTCTCCGCGCCCAGGGCCTCAGGTCAACTCTCGGCGCGCCGTCGGCGCACGCGCGCGATCAGGTCGTCGGCCAGGTACTGGAGCTCGGGGTCCAGCACCTCGTAGAGGTACTCCAGCTCGTCCAGTACCGTCTTTGCCCGAGAGCGGTCGTCGAGCTGGTTCAGCTGGGCGCAGGGATCGACGCCGGGCATGCTCAGACCGCCTCGGCCCAGACCGCGAACACGGGGTCCGAGAACGGCATCCGCCCGGCGTACTTGTCGTCGGCAGGACGGGGCAGGCCGCGCAGGGAGCAGGTCTCGAGACTGGCGAACCGGCCGCAGCGCAGGAAGTACTCCACCACCAGGCCCGGGCGCTCGAACTCGTGCATGTCCTCCCAGATGCGGATCACCTTGGGCGGGAAGCGGCGGTTGGAGAAGGTCACCACGAAGCGTCCGCCCGGGCGCAGGATCCGCGCCACCTCCGCGAACACGTCGAAAGGCTCCACCAGGTACTCCACCGAGGCGGTGCAGATCACCGCATCGAAGGCGTCGTCCGGGAACGGCAGCCGGGGCTCGCGGTTGAGGTCGTGGACCACGCGCTCGGTAAGGCGGCTGTTGGCGTCGAGCTCCTCCCGGTTCATGCCCAGGCCCGTGACAGGTCCCGTCTCCAGGTCCTCCGGCAGGTGCGAGGCCCAGCTGCTCATCAGGTCCAGCACCCGCCCCCCCGGGGGTATCAGGCCCGCGTAGAGCCGCCCGATCTGGCGGCGTGCGGTGGCGTCCAGGTGGTGAACCAGGCGCGCCCCGGCGTAGAAGCGGTCGTCGGGGGTCGGGTCGGCGCGCACGAACGGGAGGTCCGACCAGAAGTCGGTGGACTGTCCGCGCCAGCGCGCCTGCATCCCGGGACCGTTGGCGGCCACCGTCTCCGCGACGTCGTTACAGACGCCGCCGTGCTCCTCTCGGGGCTGCCAGATGTCGAGCAGCTTCGCCTGGACGTCCACGGGGCGTCCTGCGAGGGGGTGGTTGAGGTCGGCCTGCAGGCGGCCCGACTCCAGAGCGGTCACGCGGAAGGGGAGCATGTTGCCGCTGAACACCCCCGGAACCCGCTCCAGGATCCCCTTGGGATAGAAGCGCCCCACCCGGGGCTGGACCATCCCGCCGCGGCGGAACCGGCGGTTGAACTGGTCGTCCCGCAGCCACATGAGCTGGCGCTCGTCATAGGCGGGCGCGAAGGCCCCCGGCTCGAAGCTGTGCGCCACCACCTCGCCCACGCCCCGGCCCACCAGCCCCGACTCCAGCTCCGGGGGAAGGATGTCGCGCCAGAGGTTCAGCTCGTTGGCGACGTAGCAGTCGGTGTGGCGCGCTTCGTCGCTCTTCCATCTCAGGCTGAGCGCCACGGCGGCCGTGGCGCGGGGGTGGGTGTGCTCGAGGCGCTCGTGCCGGCCGGGGCGGACACCGCGTTCCTGGGCCTCGATGGCGGCGAAGGCAGGGATCTCCATCGGCTCGACCCTATACAGGACTGGAACGAACGCCCTCACCGTAGGCCGGCGGCCCAGGAATTAAAACACCTCAGAATATCCGGTTCAGGCCGTTGAGCGCCGCCACCCGGTAGGCCTCCGCCATGGTGGGGTAGTTGAAGGTGGTCTCGGTGAAATACAACAGGCTGTTGCCCTCGCCGGGCTGGGTCATGATGGCCTGGCCGATGTGGACGATCTCCGAGGCCTGCTCGCCGAAGCAGTGGATGCCGAGGATCTCCAGGGTCTCGCGGTGGAACAGAAGCTTGAGCATGCCCACCGTGTGGCCGGTGATCTGGGCCCGGGCGATGGTCTTGAAGAGCGCCCGACCCACCTCGTAGGGCACCTGCTGATCCGTGAGCTCGCGCTCGGTGCGCCCCAGGGAGCTGATCTCGGGGATGGTGTAGATGCCCGAGGGGAAGTCCTTGATCAGCCGCCAGTCGCACTCACCCTCGGCGATGTGCATGCCCACGAACCGCCCCTGGTCGTAGCTGGCACTCGCGAGCCCCGGCGGACCTGCGACGTCGCCCACCGCGTAGACATGGGACAGCGCCGTGCGAAAGCTCCCGTCGACCTCGATCTGGCCGCGGCTGTTGGTGCCGATGCCCAGGGCCTCCAGGCCGAGCCCCGTGGTGTTGCCCGCACGTCCGTTGGCCCAGAGCAGATACTCGGTCTTGAACTTCTTGCCCGACCGGCAGTGCAGCACCACCCCGTCGTCCAGGGGCTCGACCCGCTCGTACTCCTCGTCGTGCCGGATGAGGGTGCCCTGGGTGCGCAGATAGTAGCCGAGCGCATCGGTGATCTCGTCGTCCAGGAACGACAGCAGCCGGTCACGGGTGTTGACCAGGTTCACCTTGACGTCCAGGTTGCAGAAGATCGACGCGTACTCGCAGCCGATCACCCCGGCGCCGTAGATGGTCAGCGAGCGGGGCGTGTGGTCCAGACGCAGCACCGTGTCGCTGTCCAGTATACGCGGGTGGGTGAAGTCCACGTCCGGCGGGTGGTAGGGACTCGACCCGGTGGCGATAACGATATGGTCGGCCGTAAATCGCTCCCGGCGTCCACTCGCATCGGTCACCTCGACCCCGCGGGGGTCCACGACCCGGCCACGCCCATGGATCACCTCGACGCGATTGCGGTCATAGTAGCGGTACCTGGTACGCACCTGGTCCCGGATCACGGACGCGGCGGCCTCCAGCAGCTGCGGATACTCCACATGGATCTGGCGCACCGTGCGCTGAAACAGCGGGTTGCGCCGATAGTCGGCAAGCTGCTGGATCGCCTGACGCAGGGTCTTGCTCGGGATGGTGCCCCAGTGGGTGCAGCCACCGCCCACCTGCTCGAAGGCCTCCGCCACGGCCACCCGCCGACCGGATTTGGCAAGCTTCATGGCGGCCCCTTCGCCACCGGGGCCGCTGCCGATGATCAGGGCGTCGAAATGGCTCGCGTGCATGGCGGCTGATCGTCCAGGCCTGGTATCACCTCATTGTAAAGGCCGGCGTCAGCGGCGGGGAGGCCCGGCCGGCCTACCGGGTCTCCTCTGCGAGGCCGGTGCGCCTGAGCATCCACGGCATCGTCGGCGCCTGCACGAACAGCGTAAAGAGCACCACCCCAAAGGCGATGGACTGGATGGTCCACCAGTAGTCGAGCTCCACGGGGAGGGAGAGGGCCAGCGCCAGGGTCACGGCGCCGCGCAGGCCGCCCCAGTAGATGGCCGGGCGATGCGACCTGGGGATGGGCTCGACGGTCGGCAGCAGGCCCGCCAGGGGCGTCAGGCCGAAGACCGTGATCGCCCGGGCCACCAGGACGCCGCCGACGCCGATGAGCATGGCCAGCCAGCGCTCCTGGAACATGGCCAGCGTGACGGTGGCGCCCATGAGCAGGAACACCAGGGCGTTGGCGATGAAGGCGTTCATGGACCAGAGCTGGTGCACGAACAGGGCACCTCCGGTGTCGGCGCCTCCGGCGCGGATCCCCCGCCCCATGACCAGGCCCGTGACGAGAACCGCCATGACCCCCGAGACGTGCAGCACCGCCTCGGCCATGAGAAAGGCCGCGTAGGCCGACAGCAGGGTGATCAGGCCCATGAGAACGGGCTCGCGCACCGTTCGGGACAGCAGCTGGAACACCAACGCGTTGACCAGGCCGACCAGCGCTCCCCCGCAGAACACCAGGATCATCCGCAGGCCCGCGTCGGCCAGGTTGTAGCCCGCCGCCGGGCTCAGCGCCAGGTGCAGCAGAAGGCTGAACAGCACGATCGCGGTGGCGTCGTTGAAAAGGCTCTCGCCGTCCACCATCAGGGCAAGCCGGTCCGGTACGCCCAGGCGCTTGAACAGCTCCACCACCGCAACCGGATCGGTGGCCGACAGCAGAGCGCCGGTCAGCAGGGCGGCGATCCATGGAAAGCCGCTTGCGTGGGCGATGCCGTAGTAGACCAGCGCCGCCGTGATCAGGGTGGACAGCAGCAGGCCGGGGACGGCGAGCACGAGGATCGGGGCTAGGTTGCGCAGCAGCTGCCGCGCGTCGATGTGGAAAGCGGCCTCGAATATGAGTACCGGCAGGAATATGAAGAAGATCAGGTCGTGGAAGGAGTCTGCCCTCAGCCCCGTGTCCACGCCGGCCGCGACGAGTATCTCCGAACCTGCGAACCCCAGGATGACCAGGAGCGACGGGAAGGGCAGGCGAAGGCGCTCAGCCAGGGG
>JASFUT010000088.1:0-10804 GCA_050050175.1 Chromatiales bacterium | reverse complement strand
TGAAAGTGAACATCGCCGGCCGGCTGAACGGCGCGGAAATCGCACGCAGCGAGTGGTACCGCGAAGGGCGGGTGCCGCTTCACACCCTGCGCGCGGACATCGACTACGGGTTCGCCGAGGCACGTACCACCTACGGGGTCATCGGCGTGAAGGTCTGGGTATTCAAGGGCGAGATCTTCGCCGGCGCGGAGCACGAGCAGGAGCCCGCGCCGAAAGGGAAGGCAGCCGCGAAGAGGGCCTGATCCATGCTGCAACCTAAGCGTACAAAGTTCCGCAAACAGCACAAGGGCCGGAACCGCGGCCTGGCGCAGAGCGGCAGTGCGGTCGACTTCGGCGAGTTCGGCATCAAGGCGACCAGCCGGGGCCGGCTCACCGCGCGCCAGATCGAGGCGGCGCGCCGGGCGATCACCCGTCACGTCAAGCGCGGCGGAAAGCTCTACATCCGCGTCTTTCCGGACAAGCCGGTGACCAAGAAGCCGCTCGAGGTCCGCATGGGCAAGGGCAAGGGCAACGTGGAGTACTGGGTCGCGCTGATCCAGCCCGGCCGGATGCTCTACGAGATCGAAGGGGTCTCGGAGGACCTCGCGAAGGAGGCCTTCCGGCTGGCCTCGGCCAAGCTGCCGGTGCATACAACCTTTGTGAAGCGTCAGGTGCTGTGATGAACGCGAACGAGATTCGAGGCAAGAGCGACGCGGAGGTCCAGCAGCTTCTGCACGACCTGCTCAAGGAGCAGTTCAACCTGCGCATGCAGAAGGGTACCGGACAGCTGACGCGCCCGACGCGAATGAAGGAGATCCGTCGGGACATCGCGCGGATCAAGACCGTGGCGAACGAGAAGAAAGCAGGTGAGGCACGATGAACGAGCAGGCTCCGAGCAACCGCACGCTCCAGGGTCGCGTGATCAGCGACAAGATGGACAAGACGATTACCGTGCTCGTCGAACGCCGGGTCAGCCACCCGATCTACGGTAAGTTCATGCGCCGCTCGACCAAGGTCCACGCGCATGACGAGGCCAATGAGAGCCGTGTGGGCGATTTCGTGATGGTCGAGCAGTGCAGGCCGCTTTCGAAGACCAAGAGCTGGCGTCTGGTCAAGGTGCTGGAACGGCCCCAGCTGAGCGGGTGAGACGCGCTCGGACTCGGGCTCGAGGCATTATCCGGGGATAAAGTCATGATCCAGATGCAGACAATGTTGAACGTCGCCGACAACAGCGGCGCAAAGCGCGTCCAGTGCATCAAGGTGCTGGGCGGCTCGCACCGCCGCTACGCGGCCATCGGAGACATCATCAAGGTGAGCGTCAAGGACGCGATCCCGCGCGGCAAGGTGAAGAAGGGCGACGTGTACAACGCCGTGGTAGTGCGCACCAGGAAGGGCGTGCGCCGCCCCGACGGCTCGCTGATCCGCTTCGACGGGAACGCGGCGGTGCTGCTCAACAACCAGTTGCAACCGATCGGTACCCGCATCTTCGGGCCGGTCACCCGAGAACTGCGCGGCGGGAAGTTCATGAAGATCATCTCGCTGGCACCCGAAGTACTGTGAGGCGCTGATCATGGCGATGCGCAAGATTCGAACCGGCGACGACGTGATCGTCCTGACGGGCAAGGACAAGGGCAAGCGCGGCCGCGTGGCGCGCGTGATCGACGGCCGCAGGGTGGTCGTCGAGAACGTCAACATGGCCAAGAAGCACGCCAAGCCCAATCCCATGAAGGGCGAGCCCGGCGGCATCGTCGAGAAGGAGATGCCGCTGGACATCTCCAACGTGGCGATCTACAACCCGGCGGCCGGCAAGGGCGACCGCGTGGGATTCAAGACGCTCGAGGACGGCCGCAAGGTCCGATACTTCAAGTCCAACGGCGAAGTCGTGGACATCTGAGGCAGGCAAGGCAATGGCTAGGTTGCAGGAACAGTACAGAGAGAAGGTCGTGCCCGACCTGATGAAGCAGTTCGGGTACAAGTCCGTGATGCAGGTTCCGCGCATCGAGAAGATCACCCTCAACATGGGGGTGGGCGAGGCCGTCGCCGACAAGAAGGTGATGGAGTTCGCCATGAACGACATGCGCACCATCGCGGGCCAGCAGCCCGTGGTCACCCGTGCCCGCAAGTCGGTGGCCGGCTTCAAGATCCGCGAGGGCTGGCCCATCGGGTGCAAGGTCACCCTGCGGCGGGACCGCATGTACGAGTTCCTGGACCGGCTGATCAACGTGGCGATCCCCCGGGTGCGCGACTTCCGGGGCCTCAGCCCGAAGGCGTTCGACGGCCGGGGCAACTTCAGCATGGGCGTGCGCGAGCAGATCATCTTCCCCGAGATCGACTACGACAAGGTGGATGCCCTGCGCGGCCTCGATATCATCATCACCACCACCGCCTCCAACGACGACGAGGGCCGGGCGCTGCTCCAGGCGTTCCAGTTCCCCTTCAAGAGCTGAGACTAACTCTATGGCGAAAAAGAGCATGATCGCCCGCGAGCGCAAGCGGGCCCGCACGGCCGGGAGGTTCGCCGCCAAGCGCGCCGCGCTGAAGGCCGCGATCAAGAATCCGGCCACGGACCCGGAAGAGCGCGACGCGGCGCTGCTCAGGCTGCAGAAGCTGCCCCGCGACGCCAGCCCCGCGCGCCGCCAGAACCGCTGCCGGGTCAGCGGCCGGCCGCACGGTTACTATCGCAAGTTCGGCCTGAGCCGGAACAAGCTGCGCGAGGCGGCCATGCGGGGCGACGTCCCCGGCCTGGTCAAGGCCTCCTGGTAGCCGGCTGGCCGGCACCTTGCAGGAGCGGCTGCAAGCCGCGAACGGGTTCGCGCTCAGCGAGCGCTCCTACACGGGGCCCGTGGGGCGGGCACCTGGTAGGAGCGGCTGCAAGCCGCGAAAGGACCGGCACGGTTGGATTCGCGCTCAGCGAGCGCTCCTACGGGGATTGTCGTCGCGGCGGTGTAGGAGCGGCTGCAAGCCGCGAAGAACGGCGGCGGCCCCGGTGGTTCGCGCTCAGCGAGCGCTCCTACGTGGGATTGTGGTCGCGGCGGTGTAGGAGCGGCTGCAAGCCGCGAACCGACTGAACGGCTGGATTCAGGGGCGAGAATCAGTTAAATTGAGCGGCTTCCCTCCGGGAGGCCGTTTTTATCAACCGGGTATCGCGCCGCAGCGGCGGACTGACCCAAGGAGCGCACGATGAGCATGTCGGATCCCATCGCGGATATGCTGACCCGCATCCGCAATGGCCAGACGGCCGGCAAGGTGTCGGTCTCCATGCCCTCTTCCAAGATGAAATCGGCGATCGCCGCCGTGCTCAAGGACGAAGGCTACGTCAACGACTTCAACGTGGCCGAGCAGAGCGGCAAGCCGACGCTGACCATCGAGCTCAAGTACTTCCAGGGCAAGCCGGTCATCGACCTGATCCAGCGGATCAGCCGGCCCGGCCTGCGCATCTACAGGGGCCGAGACGACCTGCCCAAGGTCCGGGGCGGTCTGGGTGTCGCCATCGTCTCCACGTCCATGGGCGTGATGACCGACAGGGCGGCGCGCCAGGCCGGCCACGGGGGCGAGGTCGTGGCGTACGTGGCATAACGGAGGGTCGACGATGTCTCGCGTAGCAAAAGCTCCGATCAACCTTCCTTCCGGCGTCGAGGTCTCAGTCTCGGGCCAGGACGTCTCCGTCAAGGGCGGCAAGGGCAATCTGTCGCTGTCGATTCACCGCGACGTGACCCTGAGCCGGGAGGACAACGTCCTGACGATCGCGCCCCGCGACGAGAAGGATTTCGAGGCCTGGGCGATGGCCGGCACCATGCGGGCGATCCTCAACAACATGGTCGTCGGCGTGAGCAACGGGTGGCAGAAGAAGCTCGAGCTGGTGGGCGTGGGCTACCGCGCCCAGGCGAAGGGCAAGGTCCTGAACCTGACCCTGGGCTTCTCCCACCCCATCGACTATCCGGTGCCCGAGGGGATCACGGTCGAGACCCCTTCGCCCACGGAGATCCTGCTCTCCGGCGCCGACAAGCAGCAGGTAGGACAGGTGGCCTCAGAGATCCGTCGCTTCCGGCCTCCGGAGCCCTACAAGGGCAAGGGTGTGCGCTATTCCGACGAGCAGGTCGTTCGGAAGGAAGCGAAGAAAAAGTAAGGTGCGATGACGATGGACAAGAAATCTGCTCGTTTGCGCCGGGCCCGGCGGGCCCGCGCCAAGATCCGCGAACTGGGTGTTCATCGGCTGAGCGTCCACCGCACGCCGCGCCACATCTATGCCCAGGTGATCGCGCCCGACGGCTCCCGCGTGGTGGCCAGCGCCTCCACCGTGGACAAAGAGGTCAGGACCCGCATCGAAGGCAGCGCCGGCAACGCGACCGCGGCCTCGGTGGTCGGAGAGGTGGTGGCCGAGCGCTGCAAGGCCTCGGGTGTCGACAGGGTGGCCTTCGACCGGTCGGGCTTCCGCTACCACGGCCGGGTGAAGGCGCTCGCCGACGCCGCGCGCGAAAACGGTCTGCAATTCTAGAGGATTCGCTATGGCGACTTTCAACCCGAAGCCGGAAGGCGACGAACTGATCGAGAAGCTGATCACCATCAACCGTGTCGCCAAGGTGGTCAAGGGCGGCCGGCAGTTCGGCTTCTCGGCGCTGACCGTTGTGGGCGACGGCAACGGCCGCGTCGGATTCGGCCAGGGCAAAGCGAAAGAGGTCCCGGTCGCGATCCAGAAGGCCATGGAGGGCGCGCGCAAGAACATGAAGGCGGTCAAGCTCAACGGGCCGACACTGCAGTACCCGCTGATCGGGCGGCACGGGGCAGCGAAGGTGTTCATGCAGCCCGCCTCCGCCGGTACCGGCATCATCGCCGGCGGCGCCATGCGCGCGGTCTTCGAGGTGCTGGGGGTCCAGGACGTGCTGGCCAAGTGCATCGGCACGAACAACCCGGTGAACGTCGTGCGCGCCACCATGAACGGGCTCGTGGAAATGGACGATCCCGAGGCGGTGGCCGCCAAGCGCGGGAAGACTGTCGAAGAGATAACGGGGTAAGTCATGGCTGAGAAGAAAATGATGCGTGTCAAGCTGGTGCGCAGCATGAACGGCCGGCTGCCGAACCATCAGGCCTGCGTGCGCGGCCTCGGCCTGCGCCGGATGCACCATTCCGTCGAGGTCGAGGACACCCCGGCAACCCGGGGCATGGTCCGCAAGGTCGCCTACATGGTGGAGGTGGAAGATGCCTGAGATGCGCCTTAACACCCTCAAGCCCGCCGAGGGCAGTCGCCCGTCCGGCAAGCGCGTCGGCCGGGGGATCGCCAGCGGTCTCGGCAAGACCTCCGGACGCGGCCACAAGGGCCAGAAGTCGCGAAGCGGGGGCTTCCACAAGGTCGGATTCGAAGGCGGCCAGATGCCGCTGCAGCGCCGCCTGCCCAAGGTCGGATTCACCACCGTCAAGGCCAAGAGGACCGCGGAGATCCGTCTGGGCGAGCTGGCAAAGGTCGACGCCGAGGTGGTGGACCTGGCCGCACTGCGCAAGGCGGGTGTGATCTCCCACGCCATCCAGCGCGCCAAGGTCATCAGCTCCGGGAAGATCGACAAAGCCGTCACACTGAAGGGACTGCGCGCCACCAAGGGGGCGCGGGCCGCCATCGAAGCCGCCGGTGGCAAGGTAGAGGACTAAATGGCCGGACAAGGCACTGGAATGGCCGGTGCGCTGGCCGGGATGGGGCGGCTGACGGAGCTGCGCCAGCGGCTCCTCTTTCTCATCGGCGCCCTGATCATCTACCGCATCGGCACCTTCATCCCGGTGCCGGGGGTGGATCCGGGCGCGCTCGCGCGCCTGTTCGGCCAGCAGCAGGGCACGATCCTGGACATGTTCAACATGTTCTCGGGCGGCGCCCTGAAGCGTGCGAGCCTGTTGGCCCTGGGCATCATGCCCTACATCTCCGCGTCGATCATCATGCAGCTGATGAGCGCCGTCATCCCGAAGCTCGAGCAGCTCAAGAAGGAAGGCGAGGCGGGGCGGCGAAAGATCACCCAGTACACCCGGTACGGGACCGTGGGCCTGGCGACCTTCCAGGCCATCGGCATCTCCGTCGCTCTCCAGGGCCAGCAGGTGGCCGGGTCTTCGATCGTGGTCCATCAGGGCGTGGGGTTCGTGTTCACCGCCACGGTCTCCCTGGTCACCGGCACCATGTTCCTGATGTGGCTCGGAGAGCAGATCACCGAGCGCGGCATCGGCAACGGCATCTCCCTGATCATCTTTGCCGGCATCGTCGCCGGTCTGCCGTCGGCCATCGGCGGGACCCTGGAGCTGGTGCGCACGGGCGAGATGCACTTCATCACGGTGCTCACCCTGTTTGCCCTTGCGATCGCGGTGACGGCCTTCGTCGTTTTCGTCGAGCGCGGGCAGCGGCGCATCACGGTGAACTACGCCAAGCGCCAGCAGGGGCGCAAGATGTACGCCGCCCAGAGCAGCCACCTCCCGCTGAAGCTCAACATGGCGGGCGTTATCCCGCCGATCTTCGCCTCGAGCATCATTCTGTTCCCGGCGACGCTGGGGCAGTGGTTCGGCACGGGCGAGAACATGCGCTGGATCCAGGACATCACCAGCAAGCTCTCGCCCGGTGAGCCGATCTACGTGATCCTCTACGCGCTGGCGATCGTCTTTTTCTGCTTCTTCTACACGGCCCTGGTGTTCAACTCGAAGGACACCGCCGACAACCTCAAGCGGTCCGGGGCGTTCATCCCGGGCATACGCCCGGGCGAGCAGACGGCGCGCTATATCGACGGCGTGATGACCAAGCTGACCTTCTGGGGAGCGATCTACATCACGCTGGTCTGCCTGCTCCCGGAATTCCTGATCGTCGGCTGGAACGTGCCCTTCTATTTCGGCGGCACGTCGCTGCTGATTATCGTCGTGGTCATCATGGACTTCATCGCCCAGGTGCAGGCGCACCTGATGTCGCACCAGTACGAAGGGCTGATGAAGAAAGCCAACCTCAAGGGCGCCGGCGGCGGGCTGCTGCGCTGACCCGCGCACAGAATTTCTGGACTTCTCGGAGATTGAGACCATGAAAGTGCAGGCTTCGGTGAAGAAGATCTGCCGGCACTGCAAGATCATCCGCCGCAAAGGCACAGTGCGGGTGATCTGCAAGGACGGCCGGCACAAGCAGCGGCAGGGGTGAGCCAGGTCCCTCGGTCCGGTGGACCGAGGAAACCTGGCGAACGCCCGGACAGGAAGTCCGGGCCGGGCCCGGACAAGGGCGCAGGCGCTGCGCCATGGAGGGCCGGGAAACAGGTGGCACGCCCCCCTCGTAGGAGCGGCTGCCAGCCGCGAACGATTCGCGCTCAGCGAGCGCTCCTACGGCCGGCAGTCGGTGCGGCTGCCAACGAGGCGCCACGCCATCCTGGTTCGCTGGACCAACGCAGCGTGGCGAGCGCCCGGACAGGAGGTCCCGGCCGGGCTGGAGAAGAGCGCAGGCGTTGCGCCAGGGAGGGCCGGGAAACAGGTGGCACGCCCCGCCCCGTAGGAGCGGCTGCCAGCCGCGAACGATTCGCGCTCCGCGCGCGCTCCTACAAGGAGGCGCCGCATGCACGGTCGGATACATCCGGCCGGCGCCCGAGGGGCGGCATGGTATTGAAGGAAACCGGCTTTTCCGATATCCTTGCGTGTTTCCGCGCGGGGCATGCCGGGGAATTTGAGTCTTCAGGAGTGAGTTAATGGCCCGTATAGCAGGCGTCAACATTCCGGATCGCAAGCACACGGTGATCGCGCTGACCTCGATCTACGGGATCGGCAGGTCACTTGCCAACCGTATATGCGCGGAGGCCGGCGTCGAGCCGAACCGCAAGATCCAGGACCTGACCGAAGGCGAGATCGACCAGCTCCGCACCGAGGTCGGCAAGCACACGGTCGAGGGCGACCTGCGACGCGAGATATCGATGAACATCAAGCGGCTGATGGACCTGGGGTGCTACCGCGGCATCCGCCATCGCCGGGGCCTGCCGTTGCGCGGCCAGCGGACCCGCACCAACGCCCGCACCCGCAAGGGCCCGCGGCGTCCCATCAGGCGATAAGCCGGTCGCCGTGGTGCCGGCCAACCAACAGCGTTTTCAGGAACACAACGATGGCAAAAGCTAGCAGCCGATCGCGCAAGAAAGTCAAGAAGACGGTGTCCGATGGGGTGGCGCACGTCCACGCGTCCTTCAACAACACCATCGTCACCATCACCGACCGGCAGGGCAATGCGCTTTGCTGGGCGACCTCCGGCGGGTCCGGCTTCCGTGGCTCGCGCAAGAGCACCCCGTTCGCGGCCCAGGTGGCGGCCGACAGGGCGGGGCAGGCCGCCAAGGACTACGGCGTCAAGAATCTGGACGTCAACGTCAAGGGCCCCGGCCCGGGCCGTGAATCGGCCGTGCGGGCGCTGAACAATGCGGGGTTCAAGATCACGAGCATCACCGACGTGACCCCGATACCTCACAACGGCTGTCGGCCGCCCAAGAAGCGTCGGGTCTAAAGGCGGAGTACGATCATGGCTAGATATCTGGGTCCCAAGTGCAAGCTCAGCCGGCGGGAAGGCACCGACCTCTTCCTGAAGAGCCGGGCACGCTCCATTGACACCAAGTGCAACATGGAGAAGCCGCCGGGCATGCAAGGCGAGCGCCGCCGCCGCGTGTCGGACTACGGTGGCCAGCTGCGGGAGAAGCAGAAGGTGCGCCGGCTCTACGGGGTGATGGAGCGCCAGTTCCGCAACTATTACAAGAAGGCCTCCCAGCGCAAAGGCAATACGGGTGAGATCCTGCTTCAGATGCTCGAGCAGCGCCTGGACAACGTCGTCTACCGCATGGGCTTCGCCGCGACCCGCGCCGAGGCGCGCCAGCTGGTCGGCCACAAGGCCATCGAGGTCAACGGCCGGGCGGTGAACGTGCCTTCCTACCCCGTGAGCGCGGACGACGAGATCACCGTCCGCGAGAAGGCCCGCAAGCAGCTGCGCATCCAGAACGCGCTCGCGGTTGCCGAGCAGTACGGCTTCCCGGAGTGGATCGAGGTCGACTCGAAGACCATGAAGGGCGTTCTCAAGCGCCTGCCGGAGCGCGCCGATCTGCCGGCCGAGATCAACGAATCGTTGATCGTCGAGCTGTACTCCAAGTAAGGATTACCAGTCGAGGTTCATACATGACGGACTCCGTCGCCGATTTTCTCAAGCCGCGCGTCGTCAATGTCCAGACGATCACCGAGAGCCACGCCAAGGTCTCCCTAGAGCCCCTGGAGCGCGGCTTCGGGCATACCCTGGGCAACGCCCTGCGCCGCATCCTGCTCTCCTCCATGCCGGGCTGCGCCGTGGTGGAGGCCGAGATCGAGAATGTTCTGCACGAGTACACGACCATCGAAGGCGTGCAGGAGGACGTGCTCGAGATCCTGCTCAACCTCAAAGACCTCGCCGTGGCCATGCACGCCCGCGAGGAAGCCGTCCTGACCCTCAGGAAGAAGGGCCCGGGCCCCGTGCTGGCCAGCGACATCGCGCTCGACCACGACGTGGAGATCGCCAACCCGGACCACGTGATCGCGCACCTGACCGACGCCGGCGAGCTGAACATGACCCTCAAGGTGGCGCGCGGCCGCGGCTACGAGCCGGCAACCCTGCGGCAGAGCAATGCCGGAGAGGATCGTCCCATCGGCCACCTCCAGCTGGATGCCACGTACACGCCGGTCCGCCGCGTCGCCTACGCCGTGGAGGACGCCCGCGTCGAGCAGCGCACCGACCTCGACCGCCTGGTCATCGACCTGGAGACCAACGGCACCATCGATCCCGAGGATGCCATCCGGCGCGCCGCCAACATCCTCCAGGATCAGCTGTCGATCTTCGTCGACCTGGAGAGCAAGGAGGAGAAGCGCTCGGTCGAGAAGTCGCCCGAGGTCGATCCCATCCTGCTCCGTCCGGTGGACGATCTGGAGCTCACCGTGCGCTCGGCCAACTGCCTGAAGGCGGAGAACATCTTCCTGATCGGGGACCTGATACAGCGCACCGAGGTGGAGCTGCTCAAGACCCCCAACCTGGGCAAGAAGTCGCTGACGGAGATCAAGGACGTGCTCGCCACCCGCGGCCTCTCGCTGGGAATGCGGCTCGAGAACTGGCCCCCGGAGAACCTGGACGATCTCCTCGCCAGCAACAGCTGATCGTTTGACGCCGTACGTTGAACCGTTCTAAGGAAGTCGAGCCATGCGCCATCGCAAAGCCGGACGCCACCTCAGCCGCACCAGCAGCCACCGCAACGCCATGTACCGCAACATGGCCTGCTCGCTGTTCCGCCACGAGCTGATCAAGACCACGCTGCCCAAGGCCAAGGAGCTGCGCCGCGTCGCCGAGCCCCTGATCACCATGGGCAAGACCGACAGCGTCGCCAAGCGCCGCCTGGCCTTCAGCCGGTTGCGGGACAACGACGCCGTGCGCAAGCTGTTCAACGAGCTGGGCCCGCGCTACCAGGCGCGGCCGGGCGGCTACCTGCGCATCCTCAAGTGCGGCTTCCGCCCCGGCGACAAGGCCCCCATGGCCTACGTCGAGCTGGTTGACCGCCCGCAGGCCGAAGGCGAGGACGCCGTCGACGCCGATTGAGCGGATGCCCGCCGATGCTTGACCACGGAACCGGGCCTTGCGCCCGGTTCCGCTTTTCTCAGCCCCGCGCCGTAGAAGGAGCGGCTGTCAGCCGCGAACCATTCGCGCTCAGCGAGCGCTCCTACCGAAGAAGGGTCCGCCGCATAGCGACGAGCATCCGCCAAGCCCGTTATTCAGCTCCGTGCCGTAGGAGCGGCTGTCAGCCGCGAATGCAGCTTCGCCGAAGGTCCAAAAAGGGGTCCAAAAAGG
>JASFUT010000087.1:0-11071 GCA_050050175.1 Chromatiales bacterium | reverse complement strand
GAGACGCAGTCGTTCTTCCGCGGGTACCTGGAGCAGCGCGGCCTCTCCCTGTCTCCACGCTGAAGGCGCCCGCCATTGGGAAGCATCCTCGATGAACTGGAGGCGGCCGGGGCTCGTCCCTACGGGTCCCCCGCCCTGAGCCTCTACGAAGAGCGCCTGACCCGATTCTTCAGCCGCGAGTACGCGGGGCTCACCGAGTCCGACGAGCCCCTGTCTGCGCACGGTATCCGCACGGATCAGGGCCCCATGTGGCAGCAGACCGACGCCCTGATGTCGGACCACTACGACGAGCGCGCCGAGCTCTTCGACGCCTTCCTGGACTCCGACCTCAAGGCCTATACCATGGCCTACTACGGGGAGACCGCGGAGGCTGTCCGGGCCAGCGCCCTGTCCCTGGAGCAGGCCCAGAACGCCAAGTTCGACCTCATCTCCGAGCGGGCGGGCGTGCGAGGCGACGAGCGCGTATTCAGTATCGGGTGCGGATTCGGGCCCCTGGAGACGTACCTGCTCCGCCGCTACCCCGACATCCGGGTAACGAGCATCACCCCGAGCCGGGTGCAGGCCGAGTACATACGGCGCCGCATGGCCTCGCCTTCCCACCCTCTGGACCCGGCACGCCTGAGCCTCATCGAGGGCGACTTCGGGGCCTGCAGCCTGAGCGCGCTCGGCGGCGGTGCCTACGATCTGGTATTCGCCATCGGCATGTTCGAGCATGTCAACAACCTCGATGCCGCATTCGCCAAGATGGCCGGGCTGCTGCGCCCCGGCGGTCGCGCCTTCCTCCACCTGATCGTCTCGCGGCCGGTGTTTCCCCAGTTCATGGACTCACGCAGGACGTTGATCGGAAAATACTTTCCCGGCGGCCGGATCTGGCCGTTTCGGGAGATCGAGCGCCAGACCGCCCGCTTCGATCTGGAGGGCAGCTGGTATCTCAACGGCTTGAACTACTGGCGCACCCTCGACGCCTGGCACCGGCGTTTCTGGGAGGGCATGGACAGGCTGTACGGCAAGGTGCTGTCGCTGGAAGGGGTCCGCCACTGGAACGACTATTTCACGCTGTGCAAGGTGGTGCTCTTCGCGCCGCTGGACGGCAGCATCTACGGCAACGGCCACTATCTGTTTCGTAAGAAAGTAGAAAATAGGAAGTAGGAAGTAGACAGGGGCGGGATTTGATCTGGGGTTTCGGCAGCGGCCGGCCGCCAGCCGACCTCCGCTCATCCGTGCCAGGCGCGGAACGCGAGCACGGCGTTGAGACCGCCGAAGGCGAAGGAGCTCGACAGCACGGCCTGCACGGGCGCCTCGCGGGCCTGGTTGGGCACGTAGTCCAGATCGCAGCCCTCGCCGGGCTCCGTGAAGTTGGCGGTGGGCGGAATCACCCCCGTCTCCAGCGCCAGGACGCTCGCCGCGGCCTCCAGGGCACCCGAGGCCCCGAGGGCATGGCCGTGCAGGGACTTGGTGGACGATACCGCCAGCCTCCGCGCATGCTCGCCGAACACGGCGTGCAGCGCCTGGGTCTCGGCGAGGTCATTGGCCTGGGTGCCCGTACCGTGGGCATTGACGTAGTCGATGTCGCCGGGCGCCATCCCGGCATCCGCGAGCGCCGCACGCATCGCCCGGGCGGCGCCGTCCGGTGAGGGATCGGTTATATGGCCGGCATCGGACGACATGCCCGCACCCGCCATCTCGGCGCGCACCCGGGCGCCGCGCCGCCGGGCATGCCCTTCGGATTCGAGCACGAGCATCCCCGCGCCCTCGCCCAGCACGATGCCGCTGCGGTCCCGCGAGAAGGGCCGGCAGCTGTCGTTGGTGAGCACCCTCAGCGCCTCCCACGCCTTCATCAGTCCCACGGTGAACGGCGCGTCGGTTCCGCCGGCCAGAGCCAGATCGACCAGGCCTGCACGGATCATTGCCGCCGCCTGCGCAATCGCGTGGGCCGCCGACGAGCAGGCACTGGCCACCGAGAACACGGGGCCCTGTATCCCGAAGCCCATGCTCACCTGGCTGGCCGCGGCGCTGGGCATCCCCTTGGGAATAGTGAAGGGATGCGCCCGCGATCTGCCTTCCTTGTACAGCCGGACGTAGGTCTCCTCGTCCGTCTCCTTGCCGCCGCACCCGGTGCCCACCACCGCTGCCGCCGCGACGAGCTCCGCGGGGCTCAGACCGGCGTCGGCGATGGCCTCGCGGCCGGCCACCAGGGCGAGCTGGGAAAAGCGGTCCAGGAGGGGCAGCTCCTTCGCGGCGAACAGCCCGCCGGGATCGAAGTCCCGGACCTGGGCGCCGATCCGGGTCCTGAGATCGTTCGGCGGAAGGCCCACGATGGGTCCGAACCCGGGCGTGCCGGACGTCAAGCCCTCCAACAGCCGGGGCACCCCGCACCCCAGAGCGGAGACCGCTCCCAGCCCGGTGACCAGGACCCGCCCGTCCATCTCAGCGATCAGGGTTCAGAAGCCGCGCGACCCCTTCGACGATGTCACGGACGGTCTCCAGCGAGCTCAGCGACTCGTTGGGCACCTCGATGTCGAACTGCTCTTCGATCTCGTAGACGATGGTGATGGCGTCCAGGGAGGATATGCTCAGCTCGCTGAGCGACGAATCAAGGCCGATCGAGCCCGGATCGATGTTCTTCTGTCGGGCTATGGCGTCGATCGCCGCCCGCTCGATATCGCCGCTCGTCATTGTGATTGACTCTCCAGTCAGGTGGGTGCATCCGTGATAACCTCCATGCGGTACGCATATGCCGATTCCGCATGTCCAGGGATTCTACAGAAAACCCGTCCGCCACGAAATCGGCTTGGTCCGAGCTGGCACGCCGCCTGAAGGCCCGGCCGGACACCGAGCACGAGCAGGCCCTGCTGCGCATCGTCATTCTCGCAGGCGTCCTGACCTACCTCCTGGTCAGCCGCTTCGAGCATCCCGAGCTGGTATCCCTTCGGCAGCTCGCCATTGTGTTCTCGTCCCTGTTCGTCTTCTCCATCGGCCTGTTCGCGGCGATCCTGATCAGCCCGGGCAAGTCCGTGCTCCGGCGGCTGGTGGCGATGGTCGTGGACATCGGCATCTCGACATACTGGCTCGTGGTCACCGGCCCGGTGGGCGCACCCTGGTACGCGATCTATCTCTGGCTCACCTTCGGATACGGATTCCGGTACGGGCAGCGGTATCTATACCTCTCGGGCGTGCTTTCCCTGGCGGGCTTCTCCCTCGTCATCGCCACCTCGGAGTTCTGGCGCCAGCATCTCGGGTTGTCCTTCGGGCTGCTGGCCGCATTGGTGATCCTGCCGGGATACGTCGCCATCCTCCTGCAGCGCCTGAATGCGGCCACGCGCCGCGCCGAGGAGGCCAACCGGGCAAAGAGCGACTTCCTGGCCCGCATGAGCCATGAGATCCGCACGCCGCTCAACGGCATCATCGGGCTGAGCGAGCTGCTGAAGTCCTGCAAGCTCGGCGCCGAGGAGCGCGAATACGCCGATGCCGTCCACACCTCGGGCCACGCGCTGCTCAATCTGATCGAGGACGTTCTCGACATCTCGAAGATCGAGGCGGGCAAGGTCAGCATCGAGCATGCCGAGTTCGACCTCCACGCCCTCATCGGCGGCACCGTGCGCATGTTCACCCCCCAGGCGGAGGCGAAGTCCCTGCGCCTGGCGAGTCATATCGCCCTGAACACCCCCTACCGGCTCGTCGGCGACTCCCTCCATCTGCGCCAGGTGCTGATCAACCTGCTCGGCAATGCGATCAAGTTCACCGAGCGGGGCTCGGTGGAGGTGCGCTGCCACCCCGTGCGCCTGCAGTCCGACCGGTCCCTGATCCGGTTCCAGATCATCGACACGGGGATCGGCATCCCCCCGGAGGTGCAGCCGCGCGTCTTCGAGAAGTTCTCGCAGGCGGACGAGAGCACCACGCGCCGTTTCGGAGGCACGGGTCTGGGCACCAGCATCGCCAAGCATCTGGTGGAGCTCATGGGGGGGCGCATCGGATTCGACAGCACGCCCGGCATCGGCACGAACTTCTGGTTCGACGTGGAGCTCGAGCAGGCCGTCGAGCCCCTGCCGGAGCCCGAGGTGGAGAGCCTGCGCGGATGCCGCGTCCTGCGGCTCTGTCTGCCCTCCCGCACGGAGCAGACGGAGATCGCGCGCTGCCTTCGCGGCTGGGGACTCGACTTCCAGACCGTCACCAGTGTCCGCGACGCCGTGGCGCGGCTCGTCGGCGGGGCAACCCAGCACACCCCCTTCGAGATACTGGTTCTCGACGAGCTCGCACCGACCCCGGACATCGAGCGCTTCGTCGAGTCCCTCGATACCGACCTGGCACTCTACGGCCTCACGGTCCTCATGCGCTCCGCGGGGCCGGCGCAGGTCCCGGCGGACAGCGCCCTCGGCCGGCGGGCCCACCTGCTGCCGTCGCCGATGGACAAGGCGCTGCTGTTCAATGCCCTGCACGCGTCCTATGTGGGGACCCACGACGACACGGTCATCAGCTTCGCCGAGCACGTGGGCCGGCGCCGCCCGGGCGGCCGGGAGGTCCGGGTGCTCGTGGCCGAGGACAACGCCACCAACCGCATGGTGATCGGGCGGATCCTGGAGCGGGCGGGCTTCCGCCACCGGCTCGTCGACGACGGCCATGAGGTGCTCGAGGCGCTCGAGGAGGAGCCTTTCGATGTGGCCATCGTCGACATGCAGATGCCCGGCCTGAGCGGCGTCGAGGCCTACAAGCTGTACCGTTTCGCCCACCCCGACGAGGCGCGCCCCGTCCCGTTCATCGTGCTCACCGCCAATGCCACCGTTGAGGCGCGCCGGGCGGCGCGGGAGGCAGGAATCGAGCACTACCTCACCAAGCCGGTGGGCTCGGCGCAGCTGCTGCGGGCCATCGCCGAGGTGACGGGGACGCACCCGGGTCCGCGCCCCGAGGCCGCCGCGGACAGACCGGTCCGGGAACCCGCGGAGATCGGCGACGAGCTCGATCCGTCCCAGCTCAACGACCTCCTGGCGCTCGCCCCGGGCCATGATTTCGGCGAGCGCCTGATCCAGGGCTTCCGCTCCGACGCCGCCACGCTGCTCGAGCAGATGGACGGGACACTGCAGGCCTGCGAGACGGAGAGCTTCCGCGACCTCGCCCACGCCTTCAAGGGCAGTGCCGCCAATCTGGGGCTGGTCGCCCTGAGCCGTCAGGCGGCGGCCATGGAGAAGCTCACCGACCTGGAGCTTTCATCGAGCGGACACCGCCAGCTGGGCACGCTGGAGGAAGGCGTGGAGCGCGCGCTCCAGGCGCTCGCCACCGAGCTGCAGCGCCGCCGCACGGCCACCTGAGGCCCTGCCCGGTACCCCTTCGGCGTCACACGGCCGCCTGCTCCTCCACCCGATCCTCGACCCCGGACGCCTCTTCCCAGCGTCGCCTCTGGGCCTCGAGGAGGTACCGCATCAGGCGCCGGTTGCGCCCGGAAAGCGTCATCGCGGTATCCACCCAGATGCGGACCACCTCGATCAGCTCGTCGTAGGAGACGGGCGTGATCCGGAAGGCGGCCCGGTCCAGGGCGTAGAACCCCGTCTCCCGGCTCCTGCGCCCCGAGATGTAGTCGTGCACCGCCTGCTCGCCTTCGCCGTCCCTGGCAAGCACGTCGACGACACCCAGGTCGTAGAGCTCACGGGCGCTGTACAGCCGGCCGCTGGTGATGATGCGCTTGGCCAGTCCCGGTGCGACGCGGCGGCACAGCAGGCTGAGCGCACCCATTCCCGGGAACAGGCCGAACAGCGTCTCCGGGAAGCCGAATGTGGCGCTCTCCTCCGCGACGACGACCGTGTTGGAGAGTGCCGCCTCGAATCCGCCCCCCAGGGCCTGGCCCTGCACGAGGGAGATGGTGGTGAACGGCAGCCCGTAGGCGGTGGCGGACATGTAGAGCACATCCACGCACCGCTTGCCGTATTGGAACAGTCCCGCCCGGTCGCCCCCCTCCATCAGCGTCAGGAAGTGCTCCAGGTCACCACCCAGGCTGAACACGCCCGGCCGCGACGAGGCCAGGACCTGATAGGCCACGCGGTCCGGAGCGTCGACCTCCTGGGCCTGCAGTGCGGCATCGCCGATCTCCTTCTGGGCCTGAGCCAGGTCCTCCAGGAGGGCCGTGCTCATGCAGGGCCGCGCCGCGTTGCGCATGCGCACCCACACCGCCCGCTCGCCGGGCTCGGACCGCATGTCCAGGTGCTCGTACTCCCGCCGCGTCACATACGTCACGTTCGAGTCGCTCATCGCTTCTATCTCCTGTCTGCTCTGTTTTAATGAAGCCCATCCGTCGTCGAGCGCGGCACGGACGTGCCGGCGGACCTCGGGATACGGGTTCTGGGACAGGTCCGGGGACGCGCGGACCTCGAGGAACGGGGCGCTCGACGCTGAAAGACTCTGCCGTGAGGAAGGCGCAGAAAATGGCTCGTCCCCTGCCTGAGCAATAATGGGTGCACGATCACCGACATCCATGTACCTGCTATATTAGCGGGCGCCCGGCACGGATGTTGCTGAGTCCGCCACAATCCCGGCCGATCCCCACTGCCTGCGGGCCTCAAGGGCCCCTGCTCAGCGGCCTCGGCGGGGCCGGGTGTGCGTCGTCGGCGTCGCGCTCCAAGGATCGTCGGGCCAGTAGTGCTTGGGATAGCGCCCTTTGAGCTCCCTGCGGACCTCGGGATAGGTGCGCTCCCAGAAGCCCGCGAGATCCTGGGTGACCTGCACGGGTCGTCCCGCGGGAGAGAGGAGGTGCAGCGCCACGGCCGCGTCCCCCTCGCACACCCGCGGTGTCTCCCGGAGCCCGAACAGTTCCTGGAGCCGGACCGCCAGGACCGGCGACTCGCCCGGGCGGTACTCCAGACGCCGCAGCGCCCCGCTGGGCACCCGCAGACGCTCGGGGGCCAGACGGTCGAGGTCCGCCCGGTGCTCCCGGTCCAGGCGGGCGCGCAGCAGCGCTTCCATGTCGAGCTTCTTCAGCTCCGCGAGCCTCCACGTACCCGCCGATCAGGGACCGAGCCATGTCTCCAGGGAAGCGAGCAGACCCTCGTCGGAGAGGTCGGGCCATTGGCCGAGGGGTCTCCAGGCCCCGAGGGACAGCACGCGGTCACGCAGGTCCCGGGCCCGCCGAGTCCAGGGGAGGCACTCCAGACCCGTGCGGCGAACGCCCTGCAGGAGGGCCAGCCCGACGGAGGAGGGGTCCGGATCGGTCAGCGCCCGGCTGCCCAGCAACAGGGTGCCCAGGCGCTCCTCCTCCCGGGCGGCCACCGTCTCGGTGCCCGCGTCCCAGGCAAGCCGTTCTTCCGTGCGGATGTGAGGGGCCAGGACGGCCCTCAGCTCCGGCTCGGTGATCGCGGACGCGAGGAAGATGCGTCCCTCTGCGCCGCGTGCCTGCACGACGGGCGCGACCAGCAGAGGGCTCGCGGCGAGCGGATCCCGTCCGGGAGCCGGACCGCGCGCCCCGTCGAGAGGCGGTAGACCCCCTCGGCACCGCCGCGGCGCTGGACGATTCGATCGGGATGGTCGCTCAGGGCCAATCCGGACATCGGAGGACGGATCGCGGCAGCTCCGGAGGATTCGGGCCGGGCAGCATCAGGGGCGAGGGGCGGCGTCCTGCAACAGCGCGGCGGGCGGCGGAAGCGGCTCAGGTCTTGGGACGGGCTACCCCGATCTCGGCCTCGGGGTGATGCATCAGGATCAGCGTCCGGGTCGAATCCACCGCTCGCCTGGGCACGTCGACCATCAGCAGCAGCCTTCCTGCTTCAATCGCCTGGGCGAAGGCATCCAGGTCGTGATTGTGCTCGTGGCTTCCGAGCAGGGCGGAGACCACGCCCCCCACCCCGGCGCCCGCGGCGGCCGAGGCCAGCACGGCGCCCCCGCCCAGCACCAGCCCGGCAGGCGGGAACACGACGGCGAGCACCCCGCCGAGCAGGCCGGCCGCCCCGCCCAGTCCGAGCCCAAGCTCGATGCCATGGGCCAGCTCCGTCCTCTCCCAGACAGTCGCCTCCGGCAGGCCTTCGACCGGCTGGGCGATGTTGGCGACCACATGCATGTGCTCCTCCGGTATCCCCGCCTCCCGAAGCTCGGCCACCACGGCCTTGCAATGGTCCACGTCCGGCAGGATGACGTTCAGTCTGCGCATCTCTCCACCTCCTATTCGGCACTCGGCTTGCGGGACGGATCGGGCCGCCCGCCGTCATGCCCGGCCGGGCCGACGTCGATTATGCCTAAGCCAGGCGGCCTGTGCAGGGAAATGACGCAGGCCGACCCGGCGCCCGGGCGATCAGGTCTTCACGCCCACCCCGCGGGCGAGGAGCATCAGGCTGAAGGCCGCGAGGGCGACGGTAAAGACCAGGATGATGCCGAATGCAGCTCCGACAGGGATATCGGATACGCCGAGCATCCCGTACCTGAACCCGTTGACCATGTAGAGCACGGGGTTGAGCAGGGACAGCTGGCGCCAGATGCCCGGGAGCAGGTCGATCGAGTAGAAGACGCCCCCGAGGTAGGTGAGAGGCGCCAGGACGAAGGTGGGCACGATGGATATATCGTCGAAGGTCTTGGCGAAGACCGCGTTGATGAATCCGCCGAGGGCGAAGAGCACTGACGTCAGCACGAAGATCGCCAGCGTGAGCGCGTAGCTGTGGATCTCCACGTCCGAGAACAGCAGCGCGATCACGGTCACCACAGTGCCGACGGTCAGCCCCCGCGCCACCCCGCCGCTGACGTATCCCGCCAGGATCACCCAGTTGGGCACGGGCGCGATCAGCAGCTCCTCGACGAAGTGCTGGAACTTGCTGCTGTAGAACGAGGAGACCACGTTCGCGTACGAATTGGTGATCACCGACATGAGCACCAGGCCGGGGACGATGTAGTCGATGTAGCGGAACCCGGCCATGTCGCCGATCTGTCCGCCGATCAGCTTGCCGAAGATCACGAAATACAGACTGGTGGTGACGGCGGGCGGCAGCACGGTCTGGACCCAGATGCGCGAGAACCTGAGCACCTCTTTGGTGACGATGGTGGCATAGGCAACCCACAAGGCCTTAATCGGCATCCCGCGCACCTCCCTCCGCCCCGCGCCGGGACTGATCCATCATGTCGATGAACAGCTGCTCCAGGCGGTTCTGCTTGTTGCGCATGCTCACCACCTCTATTCCATTTCGCGAGAGGGCCTCGAACAGGCCGTTGATGCTCTGCTCCCGGGTCACGGAGACCTCCAGCGTGCAGTCGTCCACGTGATCCAGGACGAAGCCGCCGAGCTGAGGAATCTCGGCCACGCTGCCCTTGAGGTTGAGCACGAAGGTCTCGGTGTGCAGACGACCCAGAAGCTGGGCCACGGTGGAGCGCTCGACGATCCGGCCATGGTCGATTATGGCAATGTTCCGGCAGAGGCTCTCCGCCTCCTCCAGGTAGTGGGTGGTCAGGATGATGGTGGTGCCCTGGCGGTTTATCTCGCGCATGAACTGCCACATGCTGCGGCGGATCTCGATATCCACGCCCGCCGTGGGCTCGTCCAGTATGAGCAGTCTGGGGCGATGCACCAGGGCGCGGGCGATCATCAGGCGGCGCTTCATGCCGCCGGAGAGCTCCCGCGCCGGGCTGCGCCGCTTGGGCCAGAGGTCGAGCTGGCGCAGGTACTGCTCCGCCCGGCGGTAGGCCTCCCGGCGGGGAATGCCGTAGTAGCCGGCCTGATTGACCACGATCTCCACGACCGGCTCGAACTGGTTGAAGTTGAACTCCTGGGGCACCAGGCCGATGGCCCGCTTGGCGGCGGCGGGCTCGCGGTCCAGGTCGTGTCCCAGCACGGACACGGTCCCCGAGGACTTGTTCACCAGCGAGCTGACGATGCCGATGGCCGTCGACTTGCCGGCCCCGTTCGGGCCCAGCAGGGCGAAGAAATCCCCTTCGGCCACGTCCAGGTCGATACCCCGGAGGGCCTCGAACCCGCCGCGGTAGGTCTTGCACAGATTGCGAATGCTCAGTGCGGACATTGCGGAAAGCATTTTCCAAGGTGCGTCATCATACCGGCCCGCGCGCCCGGATGCCTCCGGCGCGTACAATGGGGCGCCTTCGCTTTCACGCCGAGGCCGGCCCAGGGCGAACGCGCCCGGGGGGGCCGGCAAGGCGGCGCCCGTCTGCCGTGTGCGCGAAGCCCCCTACACCGGAAGCTCGACCCGATGGAGCTGATCACACCGGAGACCATCGCCGTGCTCGCGGTCCTGGCGGCCTTGGCGGGGCTGGTGGACGCCATCGCAGGGGGGGGCGGGCTTCTCACCATACCCGCCCTCCTCTGGGCCGGACTGACGCCCGTGCAGGCGCTCGGCACCAACAAGCTGCAGGCGGTGTTCGGCTCCTTCGCCGCGACGGTGAATTTCGCGCACAAAGGTGAGATCCGCCTGCGCATCATGGCGCCGGTGGTGGTGCTGACGTTCGCCGGGGCCTCGGTCGGGGCCCTCGCCGTCCAGCACCTGGGGAGCGAGATCCTCGACGACCTCATTCCCCTGCTGCTGATCGGCTTCGCGCTCTACTTTCTGTTCTCGCCGCGGGTGGGCGATCTGGACGTGCAGCAGCGTATAACGCCGCTGGCGTTCGGCGCCGGCGCAGGCGCCGGGATCGGATTCTACGACGGATTCTTCGGACCGGGGACGGGGTCGTTCTTCGCCCTCGCCTTCGTCTCGCTGCTGGGCTACAACCTGCGCCGCGCCACCGCCCACGCGAAGCTGCTGAACTTCACCAGCAATCTGGCCGCGCTGCTGCTGTTCACGGCCGGCGGACACCTGGTCTGGGCGGTGGGTCTGCCCATGGCCCTGGGTCAGGTCCTGGGCGGCTATCTCGGCTCGCACATGGTGCTGCGCCACGGCGCCCGGCTGGTGCGCCCCCTGCTCGTGGTCGTCTCCCTGGCGATGAGCCTCCGGCTCCTGCTGGGCGAGTAGAAACAGGTAATCGCCGGCCGCCAGTGTGGAGGGTTTCCGTCACAGGATCTGCAGAGCACGGGCCCGCCCCGTCGACCCCTTTTCCGCCCCCACCGTCGACCCGAACGCCCGCCCCGGTCTACCGTCTACCGTCTACCGTCTACCGTCTACCG
>JASFUT010000086.1:0-11125 GCA_050050175.1 Chromatiales bacterium | reverse complement strand
GCCCAGAGGACGCTGCCCTCGTCGGGCATGCGGATCCCGCACAGGATGCGAAGCAGCGAGGTCTTGCCGCTGCCGTTGCGGCCCTCCAGGACCATCACCTGCCCGCGGTGCAGGGAGAAATCCAGCCCGGAGAACAGGGTGCGATCGTCGCGTATGCAGGCCAGGCCCCGGGACTCGAGCACGGCCCCGTCGCTCGGGACCTCGCCTGAGGGCTGCGGTGCAGACTGGACATGCATCGGCGCTATCCGGGTTGGCCAACCGGGAACCGGGCGGCTCGCTCAAAGCGCTACAGGATACCATAGAAGCGCCGCGCAGGCGGCAGCAGCGCGCCCCGATTCCCGCCTCGGCCCGGGCGGCTCAACGGATGTCCTCGACGGCGTACTTCTTCTCGAGCACCTGGGGTGAGATCAGGGCGTATCCCTTCGACTGCCAGTGGACCAGCTCGGGGAAGGCCGAGGGCACCATCTCCACGAAGTCGTGGAAGTCCTCGGCCGTGTACCCGTAGTCCTGGGCCGCCAGGCCGCAGACCTTGAACTTGACCCCCAGCTGGGCGTAGTAGCGCATGCGCTCGACCGCCTCCTCGTATTTCTCGTAGTTGTGGCGGACCAGGGTGACGATCTCGGTCCCGTGGATCACCACCACCAGATTGAGGAACTCGGGCGCGAAGCCGTAAGGCTCTTCCATCAGGGGGTTGATCAGCGAGCGGACCCAGTAGAGGGCGGGGTTGATCTTCTGCGGATCGTCGAAGTAGAAGTCGAAGACCGCGCTCTGCTCTTCGTACGGGGTCTGGACGAAGCGGGCCTCGGCGCTTGCGGCGCCGGGCAGGAGCAGGGCGGTCGCGATCAGCCAAGTGCGCATCATGGGGATCTTCAGCTTGGGCATTGAGTAAACCGTAGCCGGGGGCGGAGCAGCGACAGCATAGCCCTTCCCGGATGGCGGTGCGATAATTTCAGAGATCAATAAATCAGTGAGATTCTGATCATCGGCTTCGGGCGGTCAGCTGGGGTCGATCCACACCCTGCCGTCCTCCACGCGGACGGGATAGGTCCGTATGGGCTCGCTCGCGGGCTCCTCGGTCGGCTCCCCGGTGGCGAGGTCGAAGTAGCTGCCGTGCAGGGAGCACTTGATCAGCCGCCCCTTGATGCATCCCAGGGCCAGGGAGTAGTCCTCGTGGCTGCACATCTCGTCGACGGCGTAGTAGCTCCCGCCGGCGTTGGCCAGCAGTATTCGCCGGCCTTCAAGCTCCAGTGTCTTCATCTGGCCCGGGGCCAGCTCGCTCGCCTCGGCGGCCGCCACGAATGGCTCTTCCATCGCGGCCTCCCTCAGCGCACGCGCTCGGCCGCCTGGCCGGCGTCCAGGACCCCGCGCACCCGGTCCGCCGCCGCCTGCAGCGAGTCGGCCCTGCCCAGGTGGTAGAGGATCAAGGCCCCGGAGTAGACCAGACCGTCGTAGGTGGCCCCCTTGGTGCCACGCAGGGCGCTCATCCCGGCCTCCGCCGCGGCCCTGGCCGTGGCCTCGATATCCACGGTCACGGCGATCTCGTCGCCGCCGCGCACGGTTTTCGGCAGGTCCTCGGGCAGCGGCACCGCCCGCACCGACTGGTTGATGCCGATGCTCGCCGGATCCACGTCCACCGGCTGCTCCTCGCCGCGGTCCTGGTAGTAGAAGTAGCGACCGGCCTGACGCAGGGACGGCGTTACCCCGCCCTCGACGCCCCGCACGAGCAGCGCGGAGTCGTAGCCCACGTGGCGCGCGAGCATGGCATACACCGGCGGGTAGGGCTTGTGGACATAGCCCGTCACCAGGTGGGTCTTCTTTCGGCCGGCGATGGGCTTGGCCATGACCTCCACCGTTGTGATCGCCGGGCGTTTGACGATCTTGGTGCGCAGGCCCACCAGGTCGTGCAGCTTGGGGCAGAACGCGCGCTGGTCCACATAGGCCCAGCCCAGGGCCGGGTCCGAGAGGCGCGCGGCGGCGCGGGTAGGCGACAGGTCCACGTCCACGCCCGCCGCCTTGAGGACGTGGCGATGGGTCACGCCGTACTTCGGCCCCACCGCCTCGACCCCGTGGGTCACCGTCGGCACGCCGCACTCGGCGAGCACGGCGGGCAGGAAGGGCGCCGGCGGGAGGGTCCGGTTGTAGCCGTCGTAGGGGTCGGCGACGTCAACCACCTCGTCCACTTCGGCGGTCACCGTGCGGGTGGCGGCGCGGATCGCATCCAGGACACCGCGGTTCTCCTCGTCGGTCTCGCGCTTCATGCGCAGGGCGATGAGGAAGATCGCTGCCTGGACCTCGTCCACCTCGCCGTCCAGGATGGCCTTCATCCCCAGCCGGGCCTCTTCCTGGGAGATGTCCTTGCTGAGCTCCGGTCCCGTCGCGATGCGCTGGATAATGGATCGCATGGCCAGATGGACGTCGGTATGCATGGCTTCTGCTGGCTTGCTCATCGGGAGCTCCTGATTGGCGTTGCGGCGAGTATAAGAACCGGGGCGCAATTATCAACAGACCGCCTGAGGGTGAATTGCCGCATCGGATCAATCGTCGTAGCGCCTGAGCAGCGCGTCGTAGGCGTCGATGCGCCGGTCGCGCAGGAAGGGCCAGATCCGCCGCACGGCCTCGCAGCGGCCCAGGTCCAGGTCGGCCACCAGCACCTCGGGATCCCCTGAGGCACGGCCGAGCATCTCGCCCTGGGGACCGCAGACGAACGACGAGCCCCAGAACTCCGCTCCACCGCTCTGGCCGGACGGATCGGGCTCGTAGCCGACCCGATTCGCGGCCAGCAGGGGCAGGCCGTTGGCGATGGCATGGGCCCGCTGCACGGTCGTCCAGGCCTCGCGCTGGCGCTCACGCTCGTCGGGGGCGTCCTGCGGGTCCCAGCCGATGGCGGTGGGGTAGAGCAGAACCTCCGCCCCGCGCAGGGCCATCAGGCGCGCCGCTTCGGGGTACCACTGATCCCAGCACACCAGCACCCCGAGGCGGCCGACGGCCGTGTCGACGGGCTGGAAGCCGAGATCGCCGGGGGTGAAGTAGAACTTCTCGAAGTAGCCCGGGTCGTCCGGGATGTGCATCTTGCGGTAGCGCCCGGCCATCCGGCCGTCCGAGTCCATGACCACGGCCGTGTTGTGGTAGAGCCCGGGCGCACGGCGCTCGAAGAGCGAGGTGACGATCACCACGCCGAGCTCGGCGGCCAGCCCCCCGAACAACGCCGTGCTCGGCCCGGGTACGGGCTCCGCGAGGTCGAAGCGGTCAGGGTCCTCGGTCTGACAGAAGTAGGGGGCGTTGTGCAGCTCCTGCAGGAGGACGAGCCGCGCGCCCTCGGAGGCGGCGTGACGCACCCCCTCCACGCAGACCGAGCGGTTGTGCTCCGGGGAATCGCTGCAGGCCTGCTGCACCAGTCCCGCCCTGAGGATCGAGGCTTCCGACATCGCCGGGCTCGCATGCAATCCGAGCTTCAGTCTATCACGCCGCCGCAGGGCCCGCGGGCAGGCGCAGCGCCGCCGGAAGCTGCATGGTCACGCAGTGCAGGCTGCCGTTCTGGCGGATCAGCGGACGGCAATCCACGGGTATGGCCCGGCGGCCCGGAAAGCAGTGGGCCAGAGTCTCCACGGCCTCTTGGTCCGCCGGGTCGCCGTAGACCGGGACGAGCACCGCGCCGTTGACGATCAGGAAGTTGGCGTAGCTCGCGGCCAGGGGGCGGCCGTCGGACCCCTGGTGAGGGCCTGGCGGCGGCAGCGGGACCAGGCGGTAGGGACGTCCCTCGGCCGTGCGAAGCGCCGAGAGCTCCGCGGTCATCGCGCCGATCTCCCGGGCATCCGGATCGCCGCGGCGGCAGCTCACGTGGACGATGGTGCCGGGATCGGCGAAGCGCGCGAGGGTGTCGATGTGCCCGTCGGTGTCGTCGCCGGCCAGGGCGCCGTGGTCGAGCCAGAGAAAGCGCCGGATCCCCAGCAGCCCGGCGAGCCGGTCCTCCAGGGCGGCAGCGTCGAGGCCCGGATTCCGGGTCTCGGCAAGTACCGAGGAGCGGGTGGCGAGCAGTGTGCCCCGGCCGTCGGTCTCCACCGCGCCCCCTTCCAGGACCAGGTCGACGGCGGCGCGCTCCACGCCGCCGAACACTCCCTGGCGGTGCAGATCCCCGGTGATGCGGTCGTCGCGCTCGGCGGGGAACTTTCCGCCCCAGCCGTTGAAGCGGAAGTCCAGCAGCCGCGGGCGGCCGTCCGCGTCGAGCACGCACAACGGGCCGTGGTCCCGGGCCCAGGTGTCGTCAGAGGGGGCGTGCGCCCAGACCAGGGCGCTCTCCGCCACTCCCGGGCAGTGCTCCAGACGACTTCGCACGTCGTTGCGGTGGTCGGCGTCGACGCACACGACGAGCAGCCGCTCGCGCGGCGCGACCGCCTCGACGATGCGGGTGTAGAGGGTCTCGACGGCGGGGAGATCGGCCGCCCAGTCCGTGCCCGGATGGGGCCAGGTCAGCATGACGGCCGACTGCTCCTCCCACTCCGCGGGCAGTCGGCAGCGGCGGGGAGGAGCGGGGTGCCCGATGGTCAGCTCCGCGCTAGCGGTTGGGCACGGAGGTGATGACCCGGTCGTACTCGAAGTAGACCGTGAACGCGTCGTAGATCCACCGGGTGATAGGCGGGTCTCCGACCGGAGCCAGGCGCTCCGCGGGCTCCCCATAGCGGGCCCGGACCCCGTCCATGGTCGCGCCGTTGGAGGGACGCGCGGGCCCCGCCGCGCGCTGGGCGATCGCATCGACGAGCAGCACGTCGGCCTGGACGATGGCCGGGAGAGGGGACAGGCTGATCGCCAGCAAGGCATACAGCAAAGGCTTCATTGCGGATGAGCTCCTGATTCTGCTTGTTCTGGGAATCAAGCTTGGCCTGACGAACCGTCACGGGCATTTGGTCTGAATTGTGGTTTAATGCCCGGCCATGTACAAGCCTGTCGAGCTTTTCATCGGGTTGCGCTACACCCGCGCCAAGCGCCGCAACCACTTCATCTCGTTCATCTCGCTCACGTCGATGCTCGGCATCATGCTGGGCATAACGGCGCTGATCACGGTCCTCTCAGTTATGAATGGGTTTCACAAGGAAGTCCGTGAACGCATTCTCGGTATGGCCTCCCATGCCACGGTGTTCACCTGGAAGGACGGGATCCCGGACTGGCGCGAGGTCATGGAGCGCGTGGGCGAGCACCCTCGGGTAATCGGGATGGCCCCGTTCGTCGAAGTGCAGGGCATGCTGGTCAACGGGAACGACGTGAGCGGCGCCCTGATCCGGGGCATCCTCCCGGAAGAGGAGCCCGCCGTCTCGGACGTCCTCGACCACCTGGTGTACGGGCAGGGCGTGCCCCTCGAGGCCGGGCGGTTCCGGATCATTCTCGGCAAGGAGCTCGCCTACGCCCTCGGGGCCGGGCCGGGGGACAAGGTGACGCTGGTCACGCCCCAGACGACGGTCACGCCGGCGGGCACGCTGCCTCGGCTCAAGCGCTTCACGGTCACCGGGGTATTCGAGGTGGGGATGGGGGAGTACGACCGCAGCGTGGCACTGATCCACATGGACGACGCGGCCCGGCTGCTGCGAATGGGCGACAGCGTCAGCGGGATCAGGCTCAGGCTGGACGACCTCTACGAGGCCCCGCGAGTGGTCGGTGAGATCGCGGACTGGCTGCCCGGCAGGTTCAGGCTCAGCGATTGGACCATGGAGCACCGCAACTTCTTCAGCGCTCTGCGGATCGAAAAACGCATGATGGGGATCATCCTGTTCCTCATCGTGGCCGTGGCCGCGTTCAACATCGTCTCCACCCTGGTGATGGTGGTGACGGACAAGCGCAGCGACATCGCGACCCTGCGGACCTTCGGCGCCACCTCCGCGACCATCATGGGCATCTTCATCGTCCAGGGCGCGACCATCGGGGTCATCGGCACCTTGCTCGGGGTCGCCGGGGGCATTCTCCTGGCGGTCAACGTCGAGCCCATCGTGCGCGTGATCGAGCAGCTCTTCGGCGTGCATTTCCTCGATCCCTCGATCTACTACATCAGCGAGCTCCCCTCCGAGGTGCATTGGAACGACGTCTGGCTGATCGGCGCGAGCGCGCTGGTCATCAGTCTGCTCGCCACGCTTTATCCGGCGCGGCGCGCCGCCGCGACCGATCCCGCGGAAGCCCTGCGCTATGAGTGAGCCGGTGCTGGAGTGCCGCGGGCTGGTGCGCACGTTTGTCCAGGGGCCGCTGCGCGTGGAGGTGCTCAAGGGCATCGACCTGGCCGTACGTTGCGGCGAGCAGGTGGCCGTGCTCGGGGCCTCGGGCTCGGGCAAGAGCACCCTGCTGCACTGCCTGGGCGGACTGGACCGGCCGACCGCGGGCCAGGTCATCGTCGACGGTCAGGACCTGGTCGGCATGGGCGAGCGCCGGCGCGGGCAGGTCCGGAACCGGACCCTGGGATTCGTCTACCAGTTCCACCACCTGCTGTCCGAGTTCTCCGCCCTGGAGAACGTCGCCCTGCCTCTGCTGGTCGGCGGGTGCAGTGCGGCGGAGGCGGAGGCGCGGGCGGCGGAGATGCTCGAGCGGGTGGGCCTCTCCCCCCGGCGGGACCACAAGCCCTCGGAGCTATCCGGCGGCGAGCGCCAGCGCACCGCCGTGGCCCGTGCCCTGGTGAACCGTCCGCGCTGCGTCCTGGCCGACGAGCCCACGGGGAACCTCGATCACCGCACCGCCGAGCAGGTCTACGAGCTGATGCTCGAGCTGAACCGGGAGCAGGGCACCAGCTTCGTGGTGGTCACGCACGACAGCGGTCTGGCCTCGAGGATGGACCGCGTCCTGACCATCACCGACGGCAGGCTCGGTCCCGCCGGGGGCTGACGCGCGGGGCTGCCGGTCAGGGATAGCGGTCGGCGGCCTTGCCCTCGAGGGCGGACCGCCGGTCACGCCGCCGCTTGAGATGGCGGATGACCTGCCAGCGCCACAGCAGGCGGACGGTCCCGTAGCCCAGTGCGCCGAAGAACAGGCCGCAGATCAGGCAGCCGAGCAGCAGCGGCTCCCAGATGCTGCCCAGATTACGGGTCAGCGAATCCAGCGTCAGCTCGAAATGCACGAGCTGTGGCCTGTGCCCGAGCAGCCGGGCCCCCACGAGGTAGGCAAAGTAGAAGACGGGGGGGATGGTCACGGGATTGGTCACCCAGACCAGGCCCACGGAGACCGGCAGGTTCACCCGGCATCCGATCGCCGTGGCCGCCGCGGTGAGCATCTGGGAGGGGACCGGCATGAACGCCCAGAACAGCCCGACGAAGAAGGCCCCGGAGACCGACCGGCGGTTGAGGTGCCAGAGGTTCGGGTCGTGGAGCAGCGCACCGAAGAGCCGCAGGAATCGATGGTTGCGAATCCTCTCCTGGCTCGGGATATAGCGTCTGACGAATCGCCGGGGCATAGGGAGCGCATGCGCGCAGAGGGACCTGCCGGGGCGTATTGAAGCACGCCCTCCCGGCAATGGCTACTCTATAGACCAGCGCCCGCCACGCGGCGGCGCCCGGCGACCAGGGAGGGTCGATGCATCTGCCGGTGATCGCGTTCGTGCTGGGAGTGGCCCTTCTGTGCGCCCGCCCGGAGCTGCCTGGGGGGGTAGTGGTCGCAGGCGGCTGCGCGCTCGCCTTCCTCCCCCTGCTATGCCGCCGTATGCCCTGTCGCGTGGCCGCCGCGCTGGCGGCCGGCTTCCTCTACGCAACGGTCCGTGCCCATCTGGGCGGGGCGTCCGATGGGCTGCCCACCGCACTGGAAGGCCGCGACCTGATGGCCGAGGGGGTGGTGGCGTCGCTGCCCGCGGTCGACCCGTCCCGCACGCGCTTCGATCTGCAGGTGCGGGTGCTGGAGGCGGGGCAGGAGTCAATCCCTTACCCGGGACGGCTCAGGCTGAGCTGGTACGGGGCACCTCGGACCCCCCTGCCCGGGGAGCGCTGGCGGCTGCAGGTGCGCCTGAAGCGTCCCCACGGATTCTCCAACCCGGGCGGGCTCGACTACGAGGGCTGGCTCTTCCGCAAGGGCGTGCGGGCCACCGGCTATGTGCGCCCGTGCGAGTGCAATCGCCGCCTCGGCGGAGGAGGGGGCGGGCTCGATCCCGACCGGTGGCGATACCGGATCCGCGAGCGCCTCGCCCGCATGCTGTCCGACGATCGGGCCCGGGCCCTCGTCTCGGCCCTGGCCATCGGCGACCGGAGCGGGTTCACGCCCGAGCTCTGGGAGGTGCTCAGACGCACGGGCACCTCCCATCTGGTCGCGATCTCCGGGCTGCACGTCGGGCTTGTCTCCGGCCTGGCCTATCTGCTCGCGGCCTGGATGTGGCGACACCTGGGGCGCCTGTCGCTACGCGCCCCCGCGTCTTCCGCGGGCGCCCTGGCGGGCATCGGCGCGGCAGTCGTCTACGCCGCCCTGGCCGGGTTCTCCGTGCCGACCCAGCGTGCCCTGGTCATGGTGGGGATCGCCTTCGGGGCGGTCCTGCTGCGTCGGCGCGTCCGTCCGTTCCGGCTGCTGATGACGGCCCTCCTGCTCGTGACCCTGCACGATCCCTTCAGCGTACTGTCCGCAGGATTCTGGCTGTCGTTCGGGGCGGTCGCTCTGCTGGTCTACGCCCTGGCGTTCAGGACGCGGCAGCCCGCCCTGTGGCGCCGCTGGGGGCGCATGCAGTGGGTCCTCGCGCTGGGTCTGGCTCCCCTGGTAATCGGCTGGTTCCAGCAGGCATCCCTCGTCGCCCCCGTGGCGAACCTGCTCGCCGTGCCCTGGTTCTCGCTGGTGCTGGTCCCGGCGACACTCCTCTCGGTGCTGCTGGCCTTGGTGAGCCCGGGGCTGGCGGCGGTGCCCATGGGCGTCCTCGAGCACCTCGCCGGAGCCACGGTCGCGGCGCTCAGCTGGGCCGGCTCGGGTGAGCTCGCGGCGGTGCAGACCGCGGCGGTGGCGCCCTGGGCCCTGGCCAGCGCCGGCCTGGGCGCCGCCGTCCTGCTCGCCCCGGCGGGGCTTCCCGGGCGCTGGCTGGGACTGGTTCTCTGCCTGCCGCTGCTCACCCACAGGCCGGATTCCATTCCGCGGGGCGCCTACGAACTCACCCTGCTCGACGTGGGGCAGGGGCTGGCCGCGGTTGTCCGGACCCGGAGCCACACCCTGGTCTACGACACCGGCCCGCGGTATTCGGAGCGCTTCGACACCGGGTCGGCCGTGGTCGTGCCCTTCCTGCGGTCGGCCGGCCTGGGCAGGGTCGATACGCTCGTTCTCAGCCACGCGGCAAACGATCACGCGGGCGGTGCGCCCGCGCTCCTGCGGGCCATGGTCGTGGGCCGGGTGCTGAGCGGCGAACCGCGGGATCTCGACGGCATCCCGGCCCGGCGGTGCTCGGCGGGAGAGGGCTGGCGCTGGGACGGCGTCGACTTCCGCGTGCTGGCTCCGCCCCGGGGCAGCCGTTGGCGGGACAACAACGCGTCCTGCGTGCTCCGGGTCGCCGGCGAGGGAGGCGTTGCGCTCCTTACCGGGGACGTGGAGGCCCCGGCCGAGCGATGGCTGGTCGAGGAGCTCGGTCCGGAGCTCGATGCGGACCTCGTGCAGGTCCCGCACCACGGCAGCCTGACCTCGTCGACGCCCGGATTCGTCCAGGCCACGGCGCCGGAATACGCGCTGGTCTCCAGCGGCTACCGCAACCGGTTCGGATTCCCCCGGCCCGCCGTGCAGGGAAGATGGCAGGAGGCCGGCGCCCAGGTGCTGAACACCGCGCGCACGGGCGCCGTTCGGCTCCTGGTCGACCCCGGGAGCGCCGAGCGGACGCCGCGCCTGCACCGTGAGCTGGCGAGGCGGTTCTGGCACTGGGATGGCTGAGCCCCGGCGGGGCCGTACCGCGGCACAGGTCGAAGCCTTGCCGCAGATATGGGGACCATGCCGCCCCGCCGCCGGCGCGCGCAGCGGACCGGGCGCCATCAGAGGACCCGCCCCCCGAGGCGTCGGGGTGTGATGGGAGCGCCCTCACTTCCTGGCCGGGGAGCATTGCCTGTATCATGACGGCGCGAAACCACGGCTTGAGGCGCCCGCGGCTTGGCTCCCGGCCCACGCGGCGTTGTCCTCACTCGACAGGAAAGGAACGGCTAGGTGTACGAACTGGTCAAGGCCGGCGGCTGGATCATGCTGCCCATCATCGCCTGCTCCATCGCGGCCATGGGCATCATCGCGGAGCGCCTTTGGATGCTGCGGGCAAGGCGCGTGATCCCCGGCAATCTGGTGGCCCAGGTGTGGCAGCTGCACCGCAAGAACAAGCTTACTCCAGGGCATATCGCCACCATACGGGAGCGCTCGCCCCTCGGGCGAATACTGGCGGCGGGCCTGGTCAACCGGTACCACTCGCGGGAGGTCATGAAGGAGTCCATCGAGGAGATGGGCCGCCAGGTGGTGCACGAGCTGGAACGCTATCTGAACACCCTGGGGACCATCGCCGCGATCGCGCCGCTCCTGGGCCTGCTCGGCACCGTGATCGGGATGATCAAGGTGTTTGCAGCCATCACCAGCCAGGGCGTGGGCAACCCGACCGTGCTGGCGCACGGGATCTCCGAGGCCCTGATCACCACCGCGGCGGGCCTCTCCGTCGCCATACCCACCCTCATGTTCTTCCGCTACTTCAACGGCAAGGTAGAGCAGCTGGTCATCGCCATGGAGCAGGAGGCGCTCAAGATGGTGGAGGTCATGCAGGGCGAGCGCGAGCAGTGAGGGCGCGCCGATGAATCTCCGCCCCAAGCGTCAGGAGCCGCCCCAGGTCAATCTCACGCCGCTGATCGACGTGGTATTCCTGCTGCTGATCTTCTTCATGGTCTCCACCACCTTCGAGCGGGAGACCCGGATCAGGGTCGAGCTGCCCGAGGCGGACCAGGAGCTCGTGGCCGAGGAAGAGCCCGGTCCCCTCGACGTCACGGTGGACGCCCAGGGGCGCTTCTACGTCGACCAGCGCGAGGTCGTGAGCACCGACATCGAGGCGCTGAAGCGGGCCTTGGGGAAGGCGCTGGAGGGCCGGCGGGACCGCCCGGTCGTGCTGATCACCGCGGATGCCAAGACGCCTCATCAGGCCGTGATCACCGTCATGGACGCGGCGAGTCAGATGGGGCTCGTCGAC
>JASFUT010000085.1:0-11271 GCA_050050175.1 Chromatiales bacterium | reverse complement strand
GTGGCGGCCAGGATTGTCCGCAAGGAGGACGGCTTCTATCTGATCCCGGAGAAGCGGGGGAAGGTGCGCATAAACGGGGCCCGTGTGTTCATGGCGCGACGGCTCAGGGACGGTGACCGCCTGGGTGTCCGCGGCCTGTCCATGCACTTTCACCACAAGACGGCGGCGGCCTGAGCCCCGCCCCCTCGATGGAGGTTCCCGGCTACAGGGCGGAGCGCCTGATCGCCGAGGGCGGGATGGCCTCCGTCTACCTGGCGGTCCAGGAGTCCCTCGGTCGCTACGTGGCGCTGAAGGTTCTCAGACGCTTCGACAATCCGGCCCACACCCGTCGCTTCCTGGACGAGGGCAGGATCATCGCCGGCCTCAACCACCGCAACATCATCACCATCCATGACGTGGGGGTTGCCGCCGAGCGTCCGTACCTGTCGATGGAGTATCTGGAGGGGGGCGACCTTGAGCACCGCATTCAGGCCGGCATCGGCGCCGACACGGCGCTGGATCTGCTGGCGAGCCTCGGTGAGTGTCTGGATTTCGTCCATCAGCGGGGCATCGTCCATCGCGACATCAAGCCGGCAAACATCCTGTTTCACACCGACGGAACGGTGAAGCTCACCGATTTCGGCATTGCCAAGCAGCTGGACTTCGACACCAAGCTCACCCTGGACGGCAGCGCTTTGGGAAGTCCCTACTACCTGAGCCCCGAGCAGGCCGAGGTTCGCCCGCTGGACGGGCGCGCCGACATCTACAGCCTCGGCATCATGTTCTACGAGATGCTCGTGGGCCGGAAGCCCTACGAGGCCGACTCCTATATCCAGACCATACTGGCGCACCTCACCGAGCCGGTGCCGACCCTGCCCCGGGAGATGCGCCGCTACCAGTCCCTGCTCGACCGCATGATCGCCAAGCATCCCGATGACCGGTTCGATACGGCGGCGGAGATGGTGGAGGCGGTGAACGACCTGCGCAGCCGGAGCCGACCGATCCGCGGCCGCACCGGGCAGCGCCCCGGCAGCCCCCTTGGGGAGCGCCAGAACGCGCCCCGCCCAGAGGATGTCGCCGGCGCGGCGGCGGAGACGGCCCGGGGAAGGCGCGTGCTCTGGGTCGCGGCCGGGACCGGGGCGCTTCTGGTCGCGTTGGCGGTCGCCCTCTGGCCGCGTGTCCCCGGGGACACCTCCCCGAAGGATACGGCGCAGGGCGGCGGGGCGTCCGGCCCCGGTGCCCAGGCGCTCGCTGAGACTGCCCCGCCGGCGGAGGCCGGGGCCGGCGCTCCCCCCGGGGGCGACGGTCTCCCGCCGGCCGGGCCGTCCGCGGGCCCCGCCGAGGTGTGGGAGGACCTCGGCGTGCCGCCCCTGCCGGAGGGCGTCTTCCCCACCGCGGCGTCGGTGGATTCGATTCCCCGCGGCCAGGCGTCCGATTCCTTCGAGCAGGACGTGGACGGGGACGGGGAGACGGGAGCCGGCGAGCGGGCGGCTGACCGCGGCGTCTCCGAGGCGCCTCGCGGGGAGTCGGCATCCCGGGACGCCACCGCCGCCGAAGACGCGGCGCAGGCCCCGGTTGCCTCGGCCTCCGCCGAGCCCCCCGCGAAGCTCTCCCGCACCGAGCGGCTGCTGGCGTCCGCCCGGGATGCCCTGGCGGCCGATCGCCTCACCACGCCGGAGAGGCGCAGCGCGTACCGTTACTACAGTGAAGTGCTGGCGTTGTCGCCCAACCATCCGAAGGCCCTAAAGGGGATGGAGCTCATCGCCGAGCGCTATGCGGATCTGATCGACAAGGCCGTCGTCGACCTCGACTACGAGAAGGCCGGGCGCTATCTGGACCGCGGGCTGGCGGTGCAGCCGCACAACGAGCGGCTCCTGACGCTGGAGCAGGAGCTGCGGCCGCTCGAGGAGCCGTCGACGGGCTTTATCGAGAAACTGAAGTCGTTTTTCCGGTGACGGATGGGTCCTGGCAGGGGGGGCAGACTATGGGCTGGCAGTTGAAAGCGGCCGCGGACATCGGGGGCCGCGACGAGCAGCAGGACCGCGTGGAGATCCTCAGCGCAGGGGACGGTGATGCCCACCTGATCGTCCTGGCCGACGGGATGGGCGGCCACCTCGACGGGGCGCGTGCTGCCCAGACCGTGGTCGAAACGGCGGGCCGGCTGTTCGCCCAGACCGTTCCGGACCCGCCGTCGTTCCTGCGCGAGCTCTGCGGGCAGGCCCATCGGGCCATCTGGGACCTGCGCGAAGCGGAGGACCGCTCCCCGGGAAGTACCTGCGTGCTCCTCTACCTGGACGAGCGGGGCGCCTTCTGGGCCCATGTCGGGGACAGCCGCCTGTACCACTTCCGCGCCGGGGAGCTGATGGACCGCACCTTCGACCATTCCGTGCTGCGCCTCATGCTCGAGCAGGGGCGGGTGCGCAGCACCGACCCGGCGGCCGAGCAGCTCCAGGGGCAGCTGTACATGCGCCTGGGGGGCAGCGAGGATCCCGTGCCCGACATGGGCGCGACCCCGGTGAGCGACGGGGACCTCTTCCTGATGTGCAGCGACGGCCTCTGGGCATGGGTCGAGCCCGAGGAGGTCGCCTCGACCCTCCATGATCTCCCCCTGGAGGAAGGGGCCGCGCACCTGCTCGAGCTGGCGCGGGCCCGTGGCGGACGGGAGGGCGACAACATCAGCCTCGCGCTGGCGAGGTGGCCCGGCGCCGCGTCCAGGCCGCTCTTGAAGCGGCTGTTCAGCCGGCGCGGCTGACCCGTCTCCAGCCCGGGTCGCATGAGCGCGCCCCGAGCGGCTCGCCCGAGGGCCTGCCGCCCCGCCCGCGTCAGTCGGCGGTGCGGACCCCGGCCGCCGTCAGGAAGGCCTTGAGGCGGTGGAGCTCGGTCCGGCCGAGGGCCGAGCCGTGGTGGGGATGATGCAGCGTCAGCTCCTGGCCCGCCAGAGTGACGATCACACGCGCCCCCCGCGATTCGCGCAGCTCCCCCCCGAGATGGGCCAGCAGCGAGGCCACCTCGTTCCAGTGCAGGTTGGCGCTCGGGTGATCCGCAAAGATCGCGTCGAGGACCTTAGCGTGGTTCTTGCTCATGCGCGAATGCTATCGGGAGTCGCCCCGGTCGGCAAAGATCCTTCCGGTTCGATCCGCCCCGGGGCAAGGGCCGGCGACCGGGGGGCGCGTCGGGCTCGCCCGCCGGCTTGCGCCCCCGGTGCTCCAAGCTGGATCGGCGGGCGCTCACCGCCTCGTTGCGCGGGCCCCGGTGCGCTACGCTGTACGCAGAATCCCGGGCCCCTCGTCATGCTGCACATCTCAGCCACCGTCGCCATCCCCGACTCCGAGATCGAGATCGGCGCCGTACGCGCCCAGGGGGCGGGCGGACAGAACGTCAACAAGGTCTCGACCGCCGTCCACCTGCGGTTTCACATCCCCTCGTCCTCCCTGCCCGAGACCTACAAGGAGCGCCTCATGGCGCTCGCCGACAACCGTATCACCGCGGGGGGACTGGTGGTGATCAAGGCCCAGCGCTTCCGGAGCCAGGAGAAGAACCGCGCCGACGCCCTCGAGCGTTTGCGGGAGCTAGTGGCGAGCGCCGGGCGGAGCCGCAGACGGCGGGTGCCGACCCGCCCGACGCGTGCCGCACGCCTGAAACGGCTGGAAGAGAAGAAGAAGCGCGGCAGGACCAAGGCCCTGCGCGGTAGGCTGTCCGATTGAGCGGCGTTCCGAGGGGCGCCGTTCAGTCTCCGATCCTGCCCTGCATGTCCTGAACGTACTCCGGGAAGTAGCGCTCGATCACCGGGAGCTCGAACCGGCTCAGGATGCTGGTATTGGGCTCGCGCTCGAGCAGGAACTCGAAGGACATCTCCACCAGCTGCTTGGCGGAGACCCGCCCTCCGGTGACCTGCATGTGGTACTCCGGCGCCACCGTCACCGTGTGCACCGTGGTCTTGCGCCCGTCGACCTCCACCCGGAAGCTGGTCGCGTCTATCGGCTCGACGTGAATCATCCCGCTCCTCCAGTGTGCGTACCCCTGCGCAAGATAGCAGCAAATGCGCGCAGGGGTCCGGGCACCGCCTCCGGGCGGCCACGCGGGACGCCTTGCGCGGGGCTCGCAGGCAAACGAAAAAGGCCCCGCCTATTGGCGGGGCCTCTTCAGCCGGCCGGTCGTCGCCGATCAGGCGGGGACGACGTTTGCGGCTTGCGGTCCTTTCGGCCCCTGCTGGATTTCAAAGGTCACCTTCTGACCTTCCGCCAGGGTCCGGAAGCCCGACCCCTGGATAGCGCTGAAATGCACGAACACGTCCGAGCCGCCGGCGTCCTGGGCGATGAACCCGTAACCCTTGGACTCGTTAAACCACTTCACAGTACCTGTGGCCATCACACTTACCTTTATTCAATTCACTCGAACAGGTTGATCAGCATGCAGATCATGAACCAGGTTGCGCGAAGGTGAACCGGAGGGGCACGACCAGGACAGCCGGTGACATAACTGCAGCTGGGCCGACTATACGACACTTCGCGGGGGCTGGCTATATGCAGTCCGCCGCGGTGTGACGGGCCCTCTTCGAGGCCTCAATCCGTCTCAGGAGGCGGCCCGATGCCCCGGGCCCGCCCCCCGGCGGGCGGGGCCGCGGTCCTCGATCGCACGGAAATCGATGCTGATCCGGTCCTGCGCGACGGGGCGGAAATGCTCGTCGGCGAAGGCCTGGTGATCCGGGTGCTCGCGGTAGCTCGCGATCACCGCAGAATGGGCGAATCGCACGAGCCAGCAGTGGCGATAGGGGGCGTCCTCCGCTACGGCGTTGCCCGCGATCACCTCTCTGACGCCGGGGATGGCGCCCAGGACGCGCCGTCCCTCCGCCATCATGGCGTCGACTCCCGCCTCGGCCTCCTCGGAGACGTTGTAGACGATCACGTGGTCCACAGCCAACCACGGGCGGGCGGAGGCCAGGACGGCGTCGGTCCGTCCGGCGCCGCCCCACAGGCGGATGCAGCGCTCCGCCTCCGCGGCGATGACCGACTGGACGCCCTTCACGAGGGCGGTGTAGCCGCCCTGCCCGTCGGCGGCGGCGTTGTCGCGCACGCGGCTGCCTGCGGCGTCCGCCAGGGCCGTGTAGTAATTGATCTTGGTCACGCCATTGGCAATCAGCCGCCGGAACTGCTCGTCGGACAGGCCCGTTCCGCCGTGGATCACCAACGGGATTCCCACGGCGGCGTTGATCGAGGCCAGGCGCCCGAAGTCCAGCTCGGGGCTGCCCTTGAGCCGCCCGTGCACCGTGCCCACGGATACCGCGAGGAAGTCGACGCCGGTGCGATCGCGGAACGCGCGTGCCTCCTCTGCCGTGGTGTAGCGCACCTCGCCCGGGTGGCGCTCGGCGTCCTCGCCCTCCACGCCCGGGACATAGCCGAGCTCGCCCTCCACGGGGATCCCGCAGGCGTGGGCAGTCTCCACCACCCGGCGCGTGACGGCCACATTGTTCTCGAAGCCCTCCTGGGAGGCGTCCACCATGACACCGTTGCAGCCCAGACGGATGCCCTCCACCACCGAGTGCAGGGACGCGCCGTGGTCCAGGTGGATGGCCGTGGGCACCCGGGTGCGGCGCGCCGCCCTCTCGACCGCCGCCATCATCAGCTCGAAGTCGTAGTAGTCGAAGTGGGACTCGGCCAGGCTGAGGATGATCGGTGCATCGCAGCGCTCGGCCGCCGACACCACCGCCTGCAGGAAGTCCAGACTGACCACGTCGAAAGCGCCGACGGCATAGCCGTTGGCGTAGGCGTGATCGAGCATGTCGCGCATGTGGACCAGGGGCATGCTGTCGTCTCCTCACCGGCTCGGGGGATGGCCAGGGTGCCCGGCCGCCGCCCGGCGGGCCATCCCCAACTGACAGGAGTGTACGCAGCTCTGCGGATAAGAGAAATTTATATTCTTTATCCTGTCCATTCGCCTTTCCTGATAAATGGGGGCTGCGCCCTCGGCTCAGGCCGCGGGGCCGAAGTTGAACGCCACGGAAAGCCGCAGCTCGCCGCTCCGATTGGTCTCTACGGCGTGGAGCACCCGCGGCGAGAAGAACACGAACAGGCCCGCCTCCGGTCGCAGGCGCAGGCTCACGCCCTGCTCCTCGAGGAGCAGGTCACCCGATCCGGCCGGGGCGCTGACGTAGTACACCGCCACGAGCAGCTCGTCGTCGTCGTCGTGGCAGTGGCGCGACGTGGACTGCCCGGGCTCCATGGCGTTGAGCCAGAAACCGCTTCGCAGCCGCTCGGCCCGGAGCAGGGCCCGGGCACCCGTCTGCGCGGCCTCCACCACCGGCCCAAGCTCGGGCAGGAGGGTCAGGGGCACGTAGAGGTTCTCGTAACGGCCCGAGACCAGGTGGCTGCGTCGCACCTCGGGGTGATCGCGAGTGCGCGCATAGCCCGCCAGCAGGGCGCGGTTGGTCGTCGCCGCCGCGGGCAGCCTGGCGCAGTGCACGCGGGGCAGAGGAAAGGGAAAGTCGGGCATGATCGGGCGCGCAGCCTGGTGCGGACCGAATCATACCGCCGGATTCGGAGGTTGCCCAATAGCCCGGCTTCCTCCGGGGGCAAGTCGGTTGATGCACCGGCGTCGGCGCCGTTAAATGGGCACTGGCTCCCGGAACCCTGTCCCCCATGCCACAGCCGTTCGACCGCCTCAGGACCCTCGCCCAGTCGCCCGACCCTGATCCGGCGGAGGCGTCGCTGGAACTGGCTCGGCTGTTCGTCCCGGACCTGGACGTGGCCGCCTGGCTGGAGCGGTTGGACAGCCACGCGGACGGGGTGCGCTCGGCGCTCCGCCCGGGGTCCGCCGCCTCCGATGTGGCGGCGGGGATCCGGCTATACCTGTTCGGGCGGCTCGGGCTCAAGGGCGACGAGAAGTCGTTCTACGACCCGCGCAACAGCTTCCTCAACGAGGTCCTGGAGCGCCGGCTGGGCATCCCCATCTCACTCTCGGTGGCCTATCTGGCCCTGGCCCGGCGTCTGGGTCTCCAGGCTGCGGGCATCGGCTTTCCCTCCCACTTCCTGGTTCAAGTGCGGGACGAGCGCGGGCTCCACGTGATCGACCCCTTCCAGGGCGGGCGTGAGCTGTCCCCGGCGGAGCTGAACACGCGCCTGCAGCAGGTCTACGGTGACGGGGCGCCGACCGTGGAGGCGAGGCCCGCCCTGCTCCGCCCGGCGGGCGTGCGCGAGATCCTGATCCGCATGCTGCGCAACCTCAAGGGCGTGTACCAGAAGCGGGGAGACTCCCTGGATGCGTTGACCGCCATCGAGGCGATACTCGCCCTGGCGCCGGACCTGGTGGAAGAGGTCGGGGACCGGGGTCTGGTCTATCGCGAGCTGGGCAACACGTCGGCCGCGGCGCAGGACCTGCGCCGCTACATGGAGGCGACGCCGGACGCCCGGGAGGCGGCGAAGCTCCAGGAGCTGCTCGACGAGCTGGAGCAGAGCCCCACCCGTCTGCACTGATCGCGGCGCAGCCGGCCAGCTTGCGGAGGCACCCGGCAGCGCGGGCCCGTCCGAGCCGCGGAGGTCGCCGGAAACGGGTTACCCTATGGGCAGCAATTACTCGGCGAAGGGGACAGCCATGGCCAATCACGGCAAGATCGTTGCAATCGTCAGCTACATCACGCTTATCGGCTGGATCATTGCCCTGATCCTCCATCTCCAGGACAGGACGGCGCTCGGCGGCATGCACCTGCGCCAGACCCTGGGCCTCTACATCACCGCGCTGATCGTCGGATGGATACCAGTGGTGGGCTGGCTGCTCAGTCTGGGGGTGCTGGTGCTGTGGGTGGTCGGGCTCGTCAATGCCATCCAGGAAGAGACCAGGCCCGTCCCGCTGGTAGGCGAGTTCTACCAGAGCGCGCTGTCCTTCCTGCGCTGAGGGCCCGGGTCGCGCCGCTCCCCCGCAGTGGGACCGGACGCGTCCGCTGAGGCCCCGGCCCATTCCCGATACGCCTGTCCGGGCTTCCGCTGGGCCTCTTCGCCTCGGGGACCCTCCAGGCGTCGAAGCGATCCCTGGCCGCTGTATCCCGGCTGCACCCGCCCGCGGCCTGCGCGCGAGATCAGGTCGACAGCCTGATTCCGCCGCCGGGGACCATGACGCACGGGCCCGGGCGAGACCCTGGGGAGCGAAAGGGTGCCCGAGGCTCGGGACGTATTTTCGGGACACTGTTGCTCAGAGCCAACGAAACCCCTCCGCGCGTGGGTGAATGTGCATGAACTGTGCGGGAAATCTATAACTTACGGTGTTCTTCTGTGTGGCGTTGAGCTATACTAATGTTGTGTCGCCCTCCTCGGACGGAGCCGGCGGCAACCGAGCAACCCTCCAGGGGGAGAAATGGCGCATCAAGCTGTACAAGAGGTCTGCAACATCTGCGATCACCAGATGGTGCCCGGCGTGGCGTGCGACGGGCAGTTCGAGGAGTGTCCCCATCACTTGGCTCTGGGCACGGCGGCCACCGGGCTCGATTTCGGGGTGTATGCGGAAGAGGTTCTCGATCTGGCGCAGCCTGGTGAGTTCGACGCCGTCCGCGGCGAGAGCTGATCGGAGCGACCGCTCCTACCCCGCCCCCGCGGCGGAAGTGCGCAGGAAGGCGCGCAGGGCCTCTGCCGTTCTGGATTTGCGCCACGCCTGCGCCAGCTGATTCGGCGTTCCCCGCGCGGTGACTCGACCGCCATTGTCTCCGCCCTCCGGTCCCAGATCGATGATCCAGTCCGCCTCGGCGATCACGTCGAGGTTGTGCTCTATGACGATGACCGAGTGTCCGGCGTCCACCAGTCGGTGAAGCACCCGGATCAGCTTCTCCACGTCCGCCATGTGCAGACCGACGGTGGGCTCGTCCAGCACGTAGAGGGTGGGTGAAGGGGCACGCCCGATGCCGGGTCGCGCCTTGGCCAGCTCGGTGACGAGCTTGATGCGCTGAGCCTCTCCGCCCGAGAGCGTGGGGCTGTGCTGGCCGAGGGTGAGGTAGCCGAGGCCGACCTCGCTCAGCAGGTTCAGGGCGTGAAGCACGGCCGGATGGGCCTCGAGAACCTCCCGGGCCTCGTCCACGCTCAGGGCCAGCACCTCGCCGGCGCTGAGCCCCTTGTAGCGCACGGCGAGGGTGGCGGCATTGAAGCGGCTCCCCCCGCAGGCCTCGCACACCAGTCGCACGTCGGGCAGGAAGCTCATCTCCACCTTGGTGACGCCCTGGCCCTGGCAGACCTCGCAGCGCCCGCCCCGGGTGTTGAACGAGAACCGACCCGGCCCCCAGCCGTGGATGCGTGCCTCAGGCGTCGCCGCGAACAGCCGCCGGATGCTGTCCCAGATGCCCACGTAGGTGGCGGGACAGGAGCGCGGTGTCTTGCCGATGGGCGTCTGGTCCACCTCCAGGACCCGATCCACGGCCTGCCAGCCGTAGAGGTGGCGGCATCCGTGGAAGTGGTGGGCCGCCGGCCGCCCCCGTCGGCGCCGCTGGGCCAGGAGGCTGCGCAGGGTTCGGACCACCACCTCGCGCACCAGGGTCGACTTCCCGGAGCCGGATACTCCGGTCACGCACACCAGGCGCCCCAGAGGGATGTCGACGTCCAGGTCCTGCAGGTTGTTCAGCCGGGCACCCTCGAGACGGAGACGCCACTGGGCACGCACCGGACGCCGCTCGAGCAGAGGATGGCGCAGAGGTCGGGCGAGGCAGCGGCCGGTGACGGACTCAGGGGCGGCCATCAGCTGCGCCAGGGTGCCTTCGGCGACCAGGCGCCCGCCGAGCCTTCCGGCGCCGGGGCCCAGATCGATCAGGTGACCGGCACGCCGGATGGTCTCCTCGTCGTGCTCTACCACCACCACCGTGTTGCCCTTTCCCTCGAGCCTCGAGAGCGTGTCGAGCAGCATGCGGTTGTCCCGGGGGTGCAGGCCGATGGTGGGCTCGTCGAGGATGTAGCAGACCCCGCGCAGGTTGGACCCGAGCTGGGCGGCGAGCCGGATGCGCTGGGCCTCCCCGCCCGAGAGCGTCGGTGCTCCCCGGTCCAGGCTCAGGTAGCCCAGTCCCACCTCCTGAAGAAACGCCAGGCGGGCGCCGATCTCCGCCAGAACGCCCGCGCCTATGGCCTGCTCGCGCCCGTCCAGCGCCAGCGCCGCGAAGGCGTCCGCCGCCCGGTCCACGGGCAGGGCCGCGTAGTCCGCGATGGATGCCTCCTTGAATCGCACGGACAGCGCCTCGGGGCGCAGTCGGGCCCCTTCGCACTCCGGGCAGGGTATGGCCTCGTCGTCCGACCCTTGCCACTCTCCCTCCTCCGCGGACTGCTCGGGGTCGAGCCCCGGGACGAGCAGGCCGGTGCCCAGGCACGTCGGACACCATCCGTGACGGGAGTTGTACGAGAACAGGCGGGGGTCGGGCTCGTCGAACGAACGGCCGCACACCGGGCAGCTGCGATGGGTGGAGAAGCTGCGCTCGTCCCGGGGCCCGTCTCCCCGGGGCAGCACGACCAGCCTCAGGGCCCCCTTGCCGTGGTCCAGGGCCGCGTCCACCAGGCGCCGAACCTCCGGCTCCGCGCCGGGACCGACATGGACCTCCCCAAGCGGCAGGTCGATCGCGTGCTCGCGGAAGCGGTCCAGGCGGGGCCAGGCGTCGGTAGGCTGCAGCTCGCCATCCACCCGCAGGAAGGGGAAGCCCTTGCGGTCCGCCCACTTGGCCAGCTCGTTGTACAGCCCCTTGCGGTTGACCACCAACGGGGCCAGGAGCTCGACGTCGCGCCCGGCATGTTCCCCGAGGATCCGCGAGGCGATGGCGTCGCGGGACTGCGGCTCGATGGGGATGCGGCACTCGGGGCAGTGCTGGACGCCCAGCTTGACGAACAGCAGCCGGAGGAAGTGGTGGATCTCCGTGAGGGTACCCACCGTGCTCTTGTGGCCGCCCCGGCTGGTGCGCTGCTCGATGGCCACCGTGGGCGGGATGCCGAACACCGCGTCCACGTCGGGGCGGGCCGCCGGCTGGACGAACTGGCGCGCGTAGGCGTTCAGGGACTCCAGGTAGCGGCGCTGGCCCTCGGCGAAGAGGATGTCAAAGGCGACGGTGCTCTTGCCGCTGCCCGAAACGCCCGTGATCACGGTGAGCCGATCCCGCGGGATCCGGATGTCGACGTTCTGAAGGTTGTGCTCGCGCGCATGCCGTATCTCGATGGCCGCGGGCGGGGACACGGCGGCGCCCGCGTCGGCCCGCGGAGGCCGGGCACCGGTCCCGTAGGCGCTCAGGGCGCGCCCGGTATGGCTGTGCGGGTGCGCGGCGATGTCGCCAGGCGTGCCGGTGCAGAT
>JASFUT010000084.1:0-11304 GCA_050050175.1 Chromatiales bacterium | reverse complement strand
GAGCGACATGTGCGCGGCCATGGTGTCGGCCAGGCGACTCGGATCGTCAATGCTCGAGAGCGAAGTCAACACCTCGGGCGGCACCTTCTTGTTGAGCTTGACGTACTGATCAAACAGATTGGCGGCCGAGCGCATCAGCACCTCCGCCTCCCGCTCGGCGATCCCCAGCGCCTCGGGCATCGACACAAGCTCGGCGGTGAAGAAGTCCTGGGTGTCGACGAACCGCACCAGGCGGGCACGCTCGCCGCCTTCGACCAGGACCTTCACGGTGCCGTCGGGAAGCTTGAGCAGCTGAAGAATGTTGGCGAGCGTCCCGATCTCGTGCATGTCCTGCGGCGCGGGATCGTCCACGTCCGCACTCTTCTGGGCAACAAGCAGGATCTGCTTGTTGTCCTGCATGGCGGTGTCCAGCGCCCTGATGGATTTCTCCCGGCCGACGAACAGCGGAATGACCATGTGGGGATAGACGACGACGTCCCGGAGCGGAAGGACGGGTGCCACCTGGCTCTGCTCAGTCTTTGCTTGGGAAGTCATAGGATTCTGACCCTTGGCGAAGTTTGCCTGTGATGGACACCCCGTTGTCGCGACGCTCGCCCCTTCGGGAAAGTCGCGCTCCTGGGGTCGGGGTCGCGCGAAGCCCCGAGGCTGTCGGCGCGGCGGTGCCGATTGAGGATTCGATCCCGGCCCGAGACCTTTCGGCCGGCTTTCGTGAAATGTTGGGGCGGAGGGGGGCGGGATTCAAGCCTGCACCCGTCGGCGGCCCAGGGGGGTGCGGAGGGAGCCGACCCGGATCGGCTCCCGGCACCCGCCTCAGTCCGACGCCGCGGCTTGCTTTTCGCCGCCGTCGTAGATCATGTAGGGGCTGGACTCTCCGGCGATCACCGCCTCGTCCAGCACGACCTTGCTCACGTTCTTCATGGATGGCAGGTCGTACATGGTGTCCAGCAGCATCTGCTCGAGGATGGTCCGCAGGCCGCGAGCACCCGTCTTGCGCTCCATGGCCTTGCGGGCGATGGCACGGAGCGCGTCCTCCCGAATCTCGAGCTCGCAGCCCTCCATCTCGAACAGCCGGATGTACTGCTTGACCAGCGCGTTCTTGGGCTCGGTCAGGATCTGCACCAGCGCATCCTGGTCCAGCTCGTCGAGGGTCGCCACCACGGGCAGCCGGCCGACGAACTCGGGGATGAGCCCGTACTTGATCAGATCCTCGGGCTCCACGCCCACGAGGATGTCGCCCAGGTTGCGGGTCTCGTCCCGGCTGTGCACCTCGGCGGCGAAGCCGATGCCGCCCTTCTCGGAGCGCTCCCGGATGACCCGGTCGAGACCCGAGAAGGCGCCGCCGCAGATGAACAGAATATTGGCGGTATCCACCTGCAGGAACTCCTGCTGGGGATGCTTCCTGCCGCCCTGGGGCGGGACGGAGGCGACGGTGCCCTCGATCAGCTTGAGCAGTGCCTGCTGCACCCCTTCGCCGGAGACGTCCCGGGTGATCGACGGGTTGTCCGACTTGCGCGAGATCTTGTCGATCTCGTCGATGTAGACGATGCCGGTCTGGGCCTTGTCCACGTCGTAGTCGCACTTCTGGAGGAGCTTCTGAATGATGTTCTCGACGTCCTCGCCCACGTAGCCGGCCTCGGTCAGCGTGGTGGCGTCGGCTATGGTGAACGGCACGTTGAGGAGCCGCGCGAGGGTCTCGGCGAGCAGGGTCTTCCCGGAGCCCGTGGGGCCGATGAGCAGAATGTTGCTCTTGGCCAGCTCGACTTCCTCCTTCTTGCCGGCCACATCCAGGCGCTTGTAGTGGTTATAGACGGCCACCGACAGGACCTTCTTGGCCCTGTCCTGCCCGATGACGTACTGGTCGAGGGTCCCCTTGATCTCCTGGGGCCTGGGCAGGCTGCTCGACTGGTCGCCCGAGCCCGCCTGCATCTCCTCGCGAATGATGTCGTTGCAGAGCTCGACGCATTCGTCACAGATGAAGACGGAAGGGCCTGCGATGAGCTTGCGGACTTCGTGCTGGCTCTTGCCGCAGAACGAGCAGTACAGCAGCTTGCCGTCGTCGCCCTTGCCGTGCTTGTCTTCAGCCATGTCGTCCCTCTCTCGGACTGCCTGGACTCCCGGCCAACACGCGGGGCAGGCGGCTTCGTTCAGGGGGTCTGAGCCTCATCATATCCGATTACATCCCAATGACAAGGCTCGCACCCCTTCCCCCCGCCCGGGATATTCGTGGCCCGCCCGGGCCGGCAGGGGCCAGACCCGCCGGCCCGGAGGGCGCGCCCGGGCCTACTTCGCCGCGGACCCCGCCCGCTCGGTCAGCACCTGATCGACCAGCCCGTACTTGACCGACTCCTCCCCGCCCATGAAGAAGTCCCTCTCGGTATCCCGCGCGATGACGTCCAGGGGCTGTTCCGTGTGCCGGGCGAGGATGTGGTTCAAGCGCTCGCGCAGCAGCAGGATCTCCTTGGCGTGGATCTCGATGTCGGTGGCCTGTCCCTGGAACCCACCCAACGGCTGGTGGATCATGGTGCGGGAGTGCGGCAGGCAGAAGCGCTTGCCGCTGTGCCCGCCGGCGAGCAGGAGCGCGCCCATGCTGGCGGCCTGGCCGATGCACATGGTGCTCACGTCGGGCCGGATGAACTGCATGGTGTCGTATATGGACAGCCCGGCGCTCACAGAGCCGCCCGGCGAGTTGATGTACAGGTGTATGTCCTTGTCCGGATTCTCCGACTCGAGAAACAGCAGCTGGGCGACGATCAGATTCGCCATGTGATCCTCGATGGGACCGACGACGAAGACCACGCGCTCCTTCAACAGCCGCGAGTAGATGTCGTAGGCGCGCTCGCCGCGGGATGTCTGCTCCACCACCATCGGGACCAGGCCAATCGCGCTCGCATCCAGGCCGCCTTGCTCCAGCTTGTCGAACATGCCGCGTGTACCTCCGACTCGTCAGGATGCCTGACCCATGATCTGGTCGAACGAGGCCGGCTCGTCTTCAAGCCCGCCCTGCGCTATGACCCAGTCCACCACCTGATCCTCCAGGACCAGGTTCTCGACCGCCGCGAGCTGCTCCCTGTTCCCATAGTACCAGCTGATCACCTCCTGGGGGTCCTCGTAGGATTCCGCAAGCTCCTCTACCGCAGCTCGGACCCGCTCCGGGTCGGCCTTGATAGCGTTGGCGCGCACGATCTCGGCGATGATCAGACCCAAAGCGACCCGCCGCCGGGCCTGGTCGGCGAACAGCTCCAGCGGCAGGTCCATGGCGCTCTTGCGCCCGGCCCCCGCCATTTCCGTCTTCGCCTGCTCCTTGAGCCGTCCGGCCTCGTGATCCACCAGCGCCTTTGGGACGTCCAGCGGAATGCGCTCGAGCAGAGCGTCCATCACCCGATTCTTCACCACCCCGCGCAGGGTCTGCTTGAGCTCCCGCTCCATATTGGCGCGCACGTCCCGCCGAAGGGTGTCCACGCCCCCGTCGGTCACGCCGAACGCCTTGGCGAGCTCCTCGTCCACCGGCGGCAGCACCCCCTCCTTGACCTCGTGCACCTCCACGTCGAAGTGCACCTCCCTGCCGGCCAGGTGCTCGGCCCGGTAGTCGTCGGGGAATTGGACGTCGAGCGCGCGGGTCTCGCCGGCGCTCGCACCCTCCAGTCCCTGCTCGAAGCCCGGGACCATCTTCCCGGCGCCCAGTACCAACGGCACCTGCTCCGCGCTGCCGCCCTGGAACTCCTCGCCGTCCAGCGAGCCCTTGAAGCTGATCGTGAGCTGATCACCCTCCGCGGCCGGACGGTCGACCGGCTCCCAGGTCAGACGCTGCTTCCGAAGGCTCTCGACCATCCTGTCCACGTCCTGATCCGTGATCTCCGCCACCGGGCGCTTCACACTCAGGTCGTCCAGACCCTCGACCCGGACCTCGGGCATCACCTCGAACACCGCCGTGTAGGAAAGGCCGTCTCCGGACTCGTCGTCCACCGACTCTATCCTCGGGTCGCCGGCGGGGTGCAGGCTCTCCTGCTGCACCGCGGTGGCGTAGCTGTCGCGTATCAGATCCCCGTAGACCTCATGGCGCACCTGCCCGCCGTAGCGCTGCCGCACGACCCGCAAGGGCACCTTGCCCGGCCGGAAGCCGTTCATACGGACGGTACCGGCCAGCCGCTTCAGCCGGCGCTCGACCTCCTGGTCCACCTGCTCGCCCGGCAGCTGGACTGTCATGCGACGCTCAAGACCTGCGCTCGATTCAACGGATACTTGCATGAAACTGTCTCCGGCAGCCCGCGCCGCCCCCTCCGTTTGTCCTGGGAAGATCGCGGCCCTGACCTGGCCGCGATACGCGTCGAAATGGTGCGAAAGGAGAGACTCGAACTCTCACCCCTCTCGGGACTGGAACCTAAATCCAGCGCGTCTACCAATTCCGCCACTTTCGCCCGCCGGCCAAAGGCCGGGTCGAACCGCACATTATACAGCGCCAACGCGCGCCGGTGTAATCCCCCCTCCCTCGGCCCAGCTTGGTGCACCCCATGCCGAGGGCACGGTTAGAATGCCCCCCTCACCCCCACACAGAGGCCCGAGATGCGCCCCTTCGGCATCTTTCTGCTGTTTCTTGCGGGCACCCTGCTCGCCGCGGCCCTGCTCTACTACCCGGCCTGGCTCGCGATCGCCCCGCTGGGTGACATCGAGCCCCACAAGCTGCTGAACCGCCTCGCCAAGCTGCTGGCCCTCGGCTACTTCTTCGTGCTGATCCGCCAGATCGGCATGGCCTCCCCCCGGGCGCTGGGCTACGCGCTGCCCCCCGGCCGCTTCCTCCGGGAGCTGACGCTGGGGCTGGCATTCGGCGCCGCCATGCTGATGGCCCTGTCGGGCGCGCTGCTCGCCCTGGGCGTGCGGATCCCGGCCGCCGGCAGCTCCAACCTGCCCGCCCTGCTGGCCACCGGCCTGCTGAGCGGCCTGGCCGTGGCGTTCATCGAGGAGACCTTCTTTCGGGGCGCGGTCTACGGGGCAATCAGACGGCGCGCCAGCCTCGCCGTGGCGGGGACGCTGTCGAGCGCCTTCTACGCCGGCCTGCACTTCCTCGGTCCCCGCAGGCTCCCCGGTGACGCGACGGTGGGGTGGACAACCGGTCTGGAGCTGCTCGCGACCGACTTCCACCGCCTGGCCGATCCCGCCATCCTGGATTCCTTCGCCGCCCTGTTCGCCGTAGGCTCCCTGCTCGCCCTGGTGCGTGAGCGCACCGGAAACATCGCCCTGTGCATCGGCCTGCACGCGGGCTGGGTGATGGTGATCAAGGTGACGAGGAGCCTCACCGAGCTCCGACCGGATGCCCACCTGGGCGTCCTGGTCGGGGAATACGATCACTTCATCGGCTGGCTGGCCTTCGCCTGGGTCTCCCTGATCGCCGCCCTGTACTGGTCCCTGACCCGGCCGGAAGGCGCTGCCTGACCGTCAGGGACGGCTGTCCACCCCGCGCTCGATCTCGCCGTGCATGCGCAGCTCGCGCTTCAGCACCTTTCCGGTGGCGTTCTTCGGCAGCGCATCGCGGATGATGACCCGGCGCGGCACCTCGTGGCGGCCGAGGTGCGCCCGGCACAGGGCCTTGACGTCCGCGTCACCCAGGCGCTCACCCTCGGCGGGCACGACGTGGGCCACGACGACCTCCCCATGGAGGTCGTCCGGCTCGCCCACCACGGCGGCCTCCGCCACGCGGGGATCGCGGTGGAGCACCTCCTCCACCACCCGCGGATAGACGTTCATGCCGTTTACGATGATCAGGTCCTTCCTGCGGTCCACGATGAAGATGTAGCCGTCGCCGTCCCTGTAGCCCAGGTCGCCTGTGCGCAGCCAATCGTCGAAGAAGGCCTCAGCGGTGGCTTGGGGCTGCCTCCAGTAACCCCGCATGACGTTCGGCCCCCGGACGCAGATCTCGCCGATCTGCCCGTCCGGCAGGGGCCCGCCCCGCTCGTCGCGGATCTCGATCTGGACATCGGGAATGGCCATGCCCACTGAGCCGGGCTTGCGGACCCCGTGGCGGGGGTTCACGCAGGTGACGGGGGAGCACTCGGTGGGGCCGTCGCCCTCCAGGACGGGGAAGCCGTAGCGCGCCTCGAAACGGCGCATGAGCTCCACCGGCATGGCCGCGCCGCCGGACACCGCGAAGCGCACCGGGGCCCACAAGGCGGCCTTCTCGTCGGACTGGCGCAGGAGCAGATTGTACATGCTGGGCACGCCGAGAAAGACGCTGGCACGGGTCCGATCGATCGCCTCGGATACCAGCCCGGGGTCGAACCTCGGGACCGGCACCAGGCTCAGGCCGTGGAGCGCCGGGGTGAGCATCCCCACGGTGGCGGCGAAGGCGTGAAACATGGGCAGGACCACCAGGAGCCGGTCCCGGCCCGGGTCCATTCGCAGGGCCTCCATGACGCTGGACGTGTTGGACACCAGGTTGGCGTGGGTCAGCATGGCACCCTTGGGGTGCCCGGTGGTCCCCGACGTGTAGAGGATAACCGCGAGGTCCTCGCGGGCCCGGAGCGCCAGTGCGGGCGGCCCGTCCGCGCATCCGAGAAGCTCATCGAAAGCGACCTCGTCTCGGGCCCCCGGCCCCTCGCCGATGCGCACCAGACACTGCAGATCCCTCAGCCCGCCACCGAGCGCCCTCACTCCCTGCTCCAGTGCCTGGTGGTAGATCAGGGTGCGCGCCCCCGCATCACTCAGCACATAGGCGATCTCCGCGGCGTTGAGCAGCACGTTGACCGGCACCACGACCGCCCCCGCCTTGACGATCCCCAGGTAGGCGCAGACGAACTCCGGGCAATTGATGCAATAGAGGCCGATGCGGTCGCCCGCAGTATGGCCGCGGGCCGCCAGCCACGCCGCGACCGCATCGGACCGGCCGTCTATGTCCGAGAAGCTGAGCGAAGTCTCGGCCGTTACCACCAGCGGGTGGTTCGGGCGCGCCGCGGCGGTCTCGCGAAACCTCTCGGCAATGGTCTGCATGGGGCCGGCTCGTCGTAGGCGGGCTGAGGCGCAGATGGTAGGTGCGCGGTGTCGGCCCGCGCAAGCGGCCCTCTTCAGACCAGCCGGGCCGCCTGGCTCCAGGCCCCGAATCCGCCCATGGTCCTGATCTCGCCAAGGGAGGTGACTCCCTGTCCCGCCTTCGCGAGCGCGTCGTCGAGCAGGAAGCTGTGGCCCTTTCCGGCCAGATGCCGCTGCAGGGTGCGCTCGTCGGCATGCTCCAGCAGAAGGGTGTAGTCCTCGTCGTCGACACGCCAGACCTCGAACACGCCCGTGCGTCCGGCGAAGCCCACGCCACGGCAGCTGTCGCATCCCGCCGGATGCCATACCGTCTTCGGCGGCTCCACTCCCACGCTGCTCAGCCAGCGGCGCTCGTCCGCCGTCGGGGAGCCCTCTTGTCGGCACGCCGGACACAGGGTCCGTACCAGCCGCTGGGACACGACGACAGAAAGGTTCGCCGAGATCTCCTGGTCGTTGAGACCGTAATTGCGCAGCACCGTGACTACGCTGGCGGCGTCGCGGCTGTGCAGGGTGCTCATCAGCCCCTTGCCGGCGGTCGCCGCGTCCGTGGCCGCCCGGGCCGTCGCCCCGTCGCGGATCTCACCCAGCAGCATGTAGTCCGGGTCCAGCCTCAACATCGTCTTGATGCCCTCGGCAAAAGACAGACCCCGGTCCGGATCCACCTGCATCTGGCTGATCCCCTGGATCTCGTACTCCGGCGGATCCTCGATGGTGACCAGGCTGCACTCCATTATCTTGAGCTGGTGTAGAAGGGCATAGAGTGTGGTGGTCTTGCCGCTTCCCGTGGGCCCCGCAACGAGGAACATTCCGTTGAGCCGTTCCAGCCACATGGCCACCTTGTCCCGGTCGGCCTCACGGAGTCCGAGCTCACTGAGCTGCCGGTACACGCGCTGCGGCTCGAGGACGCGCAGCGAGAGCTTGTCTCCGCCCAGGCAGGGCGCGACCGTCAGGCGCATGTCGAGAGCGCGTCCGTCCAGGTCCAGGGTGATGCGGCTCCCCTCCGGAGAGAACGACGGGGCCGGATTGAGCCCGGCCAGGGTCTTGATCTGGTTGATAAGCCGGTCCCCCTCGCCCGCCGGCACCGTCGCCCCGTCGAGCACGACCCCGTCGATCCGCATACGCACCTGCACCCCTTCCGGCGCGGGATCGAGGTGCACATCGGAGGCCCTCTCCCGGACCGCGTCGCGCAGCAGGGCCCGGGCCTCCGGCCGGCTGTCGTCCTCCAGGGGATCGATCGACCCTTCCTCGGCCGTGGCGATCCTCACGGTGTCCATCAGCAGGCGGGTAAGGTCGCCGCGCCGGGGCCTGGATACCCCGGGCTCGGGCTGTCGCCGCTCGCTGTCTCGCTGTGCCGTACCCATAGGCGTCGCCTCCCTCGGCAGCCGGCCGTCGGCCGCTCCTCGGCCAGCGTGCACGCAAATATCGGACCGCACACACGGAGGGCTGTGCGGCAGTCCGCTGCCGGACGCCGCGTTGGTGGGCGCACCGAGTCCGGCCCGCAGGGGGGCGGGCGGCCGCGAGAGGGTCAAATCCCCCGCCAACCGGCCGTTTTGCCCCGTCCCGGCGAGCGCCTTCCACCGCTGGCCGAACGCCGCCTGCGGGCACGGGGATTGCTAGACTCTTGGTAGACCGGCCGGCGGCGGACCCGGGGGCAACGCACGTGGCGTGCGCCGGGAGTGCATCCGGACGCTCAGGCGGCGAAGACGCTCCGGGGCCGGATAGGATTCACGACCGAACGGGAGGTGCGGGACCATGGTAGACAAGGCATTGGACGACGAGCTGAAGCAGCTTCGGGCGGACTTCGCCAGGATGAAGGACGACATTGCCGATCTGACCGCCGTGCTGAGAGATCTCGGGGCGCGCAAGGTGGACGAGGCGAGGGACGGGGCGGAGGACGAGCTGCGTGCGCGCCGCGAGCAGGTGCGCGAGCACCTGCGATCAGCCAGGGCAAGGGGCCGCGAGACAGTGGACGACCTCGGGGACACCATGGGAGAGCATCCCTTGAGCACCCTGGGGATCGCGTTCGGCGCCGGATTCATCATCGCCAAGCTGCTCGACCTCGGAGGCCGGCGCTGAAGAATCTCGCCGACCTGATCATCGCCGTCGCCGACCTCGCCGAAGCAGAGGGTCGGGCACTTCGGCGGTCCACCGGGCGGCTGGCGGCCGGAATCGCCCTCATCGGCGTCGCCGCCCTACTCAGTCTGGTCGGCGGGGCCCTCCTGCTGTGGGGGCTTTACGCCTGGCTTCAGCCGGCACTCGGGAGCGCGGCGGCCGGCGCCATCGCCGGGGCAGCGGCACTGGCCATCGCAGGGATCCTCGCATGGGCGGCCCAGCGGACGGTGCGCTGAGCACGGAGCAGGCCAAGCGCCGGCTTCGCGCGGCCGCGTCGCGCCTGGGACCGCGTGCGTGGGTGAGAAGCCGCCCGTACGAGTCCCTGGGCGTGAGCTTCCTTCTCGGCATGGCTCTGGCCAGCGAGCCGCGCCTTCGCAGGGCGGCGCTGCGCCTGCTGCTGGCCCGGGATTAGGGCTTCGGAGCCGGCCCGGCCCCGGTCGGGCGGGCGAGGGACTGCTGGGGACCGATGACGGAGCTCACCCCCGAGAAGAGACGCTACGTAGACCGGCTGCTCATCGCGGCGGCAATTCTCGGGCTATTCATCGTCCTGGGCCTGGTGTTCTGGCAGGTCTTTCACGTCCTGCTGGTGGTGTTCGCGGCGATCCTGTTCGCCGTGTTCCTGGACGGACTCACCCGGCTGACCCGGAAGGGCACGCGCCTCCCCCGCGGGGCGAGCCTGGCGCTGGTCCTACTCGGGCTGGGCCTGGCGGTCGCCGGGTTCAGCTGGGTCGCGGGGCCCCGGGCGGCAGACCAGGCCGCCGAGCTCAGCGAGCGGCTCCCCGAGGCCGCAGGCCAGCTGAAGGCCGCGATCGAGCAGCGAGGATGGGGGCGGAGACTCCTCGAGACCACGCCCCCGCCGGAGTACCTGGTCCCCAGCAGCGCCGACTTCCTGGGCCGCATCTCCGGGGTGTTCTCCAGTGCGCTCGGGGCCCTGGTAAATCTGGGGCTGGTCCTGGTAATCGGGTTCTACCTGGCCGTGGACCCGCGCCCCTACGTCGACGGGCTGACCGCCCTCGTGCCTGTCGCCTCCCGTCACCGGGCCGGCCAGGTACTGCGGTCGCTGGGCCGGGTGCTGCGCTGGTGGCTGGTCGGGCGCACCGCCTCGATGACGGCGGTCGGCGTGCTCACCGGGATCGGCCTGTGGCTGATCGACATGCCGCTCGTCCTGGCACTGGCGCTCATAGCCGGCCTGCTCTCGTTCGTCCCGTTCATCGGGCCTATCGTCTCCGCGATCCCGGCGATCCTGATCGCCCTGGTCGAGAGCCCCCTCATGGCGGCGTACGTGGTGGCGGTCTACGTAGTGGTGCAGCTGCTCGAGGGCAATTTGATCACACCGGTGATCCAGAAGCGCGCGGTCTCGCTGCCCCCCGCCGTGCTGCTCACCGCTCAGCTTCTGATGGGTGTGCTGTTCGGGTTCATCGGGGTGGTGCTGGCCACCCCGCTGACCGTCGTTCTGATCGTCCTCGTGCAGATGCTCTATGTGCAGGACCTGCTGGGCCGGCGCGTGCGTCTGCTCGGTCAGCACGAGCTCCACGAGGAAGCCCGCGAGGTGAAGGAGCCCAGGGAAGGGGACTGAGGGGTCGGGCGTGAGCCACCACCCCCTTTGCGGTCGTCGTCAGCCGGCTGAGTCTGATCCGGTATCGCCTCTCTGGAGCTTCAGGCCGCCACTGCGTCTCTCACCCGCTCGAGCCGCTGCTTCACCTGCCCGGCCAGCTCGTCCACGCCTTCGGTCTGTACCAGGTGGAGGACGGCGGCGGGGTCCATGAACAGGACGGTGGTCGAGCCGTCCTCCTCCTCGCGCACCACCACGTTGCAGGGAAGCAGGGTCCCGATGTCGGGATCCGCCTCCAGGGCCTGACTGGCCAGCTTGGGATTGCATGCGCCGAGGATCTTGTACGGGCGCTTGTCCAGATCGAGCTTCTTCTTCAGTACCGCCTTGACATCGATCTCCGTCAGCACGCCGAAGCCTTCCTGCTGGAGGGCCTCGGTCACGCGCTCGACCACCTCGTCGAAGCTGCCTCGGGCCGGGGTGCTGAATGCGTACATGTCGTCATCTCCGTTTTCGGGCGCCGGGCCTGCCCGGTCAGATCAAGAGAAACGCTAAGGGCCGCCGTGGGTGGTGTCAAATCGCAGGCCTGGGCCGGTTGACGCCCCCAACGCCGCCCGCTAGGTTCT
>JASFUT010000083.1:0-11427 GCA_050050175.1 Chromatiales bacterium | reverse complement strand
CGCTCGCATTAGCGATGGCTAGTGCTTCACTCGTGCGCCTAGGTGCAGACCCGCCCAGGCACGCTGAAACGAACGATTTGTATGGGACCGAGCACTAGGATCCGTGGGGGTCGAGACGAGGCGGCGGAAAGGATTCCCGGTCGCAAACCGGAATCGTTCCACAGGGGCGGCGATCGATCCCGGGGGTCTCAAGTGCCGCCCGGAAACGGATGCCCGTAGCTCGCGACCTGCAACGACCCCGCCCACGGTACCGCCAGCACCGCGCAATCAGTGAGCAGCGTCCGCTTCGGATTCGGCGCGTTCTGCATGGCGTAGGCGGCGCCGACAAGGGCCGGCACGGTGCAGGCGACTGCGACCGACTCGCCCGGATGCCGCAGCCGGTTATAGTATCGGGCGGGGTCGACGCTGGCGGACGCTCGAAGGCCGCAGCGCCACCGCCCGGCCTGTCTTCGGGGATCGTGCCGCAGCCCGGATGGCATCGGGATCGACGGGGCGTCGGGGTCGGGATGGCGTACCGACGGCGCGCCGAGGGAACCGCGGCGAATGCCCGATATGGGGGCTTCAACGGTCCCGCCCGTCTAATCGCATCGAGAGCCGAGAGATGGATGCATTCAGCGAATCCGCACGACTGCATGACGAGTCCCTGCGTATACGGAACAGTCTGCGCGACGGGGAGCCCGACCTGTCGTTGGACAGGTTCCGCGGAATAGTCAAGAGATGGAACCGGTGCCTCAGCGACGAACCGCCCGGCCCGCTGTTCAAGGGGGTGGTGACGCCGCACAACGTTCGACTGGCCGCGCAGAACGCGGCCGAGATCGCGCACACGGTTCTGCAGAACCTGGTCCGGGAACCGGAAGCGCGCACTCCGGTGAGCCAGGCCGAATCCGCCTATGAAGACGTCCTCAGCCTGCTGCGCAGCGGAGCCCGGAACGAAAGTCGCGAGTTGATCGCCGTCGCATTCGAAAGCCTGGCCGGGCCTGTCCTGGACGCGACCGCAGATGCACTCGTGAGCACCGATTCAAGCACCGCGCCTGACGACGCGCTCGACGCCGTCCGCGCGCATCACCTGATGCATCGGATCTGCGCGGTGCTGGCCGCAATTCCCGGACTGCAGCTCCGGCAGATGCAGGATCGCAGCCGTTCCTCGCTCGCCGGTATCGCATCCCGAAGGACGTCGCTCCGCACCCCGGGCCTGCCCACCGAATACTCCAGCGTGACCCGCATTGCGGGGCAAGCGCCCGGAGATCGCATCGCCCTGCTGGGGTTCGCGGAAAGGGCCACCTGGATCGATCGCCCGGACCGCCCCTATACCGAGCTCAGGCTGAGCAGCGGCGAGGAGCTGCGTGTGCATTTCAGGAACGCACGACGGGAGGGCATTACGGGCCAGCAGTGGATCTGGGCGCGCTGCAAGGTGGAAGAGCCGGACGACGGGACGCACTACGCGGTGGCGGAATTCGAAGGCCCGACGACCACGGACAACGAGTGTTGGGAAAGCTGGCTGCAGGTCCAGGCGAGAAGCCATTACGACATCGCGCCGGCGTCCCTGCATCTGTACACCTCAGGCAGCGATTACCGGCTGGACCTGTACTCACGCCTGGCAACGGACGAGGAGGCTGACTGATGGCGCGGGGATCGGAGGAGGACTGTCGGGAGAAGCTCGACCGCTACAAGACCGCCAAGAGCGAGTACGAGGCCTACCGCGACGACGTCATCACGTACAAGGCATCGTTCGACCTGCGGGTCGAACAGCTCGTGGGCGAGGACATCCCCGCGAGAGAGGAAAAGGAGAAGGAGCGGGACCGGAAGCTCGCCGAGATACGAGACCTGTTGGGCGGCGCGAATAAAGAAGAGGCCGAAAACGCAGAGGGCCGCATCGCCGAGATCGACGGGCGACTGAAGGAAATCAACGATCGCCTCAACGAGATAATGGGTCGGCTCGACGGGGAAGCCGAGCCTTCGGAAGTGCCCGCTCTGTTCTCGGAAGGCGACGCGCTCGCCCAGGAGCGCAGTGAGCTGCTTTCGGAGCGACAGGGGCTGGTGGAGGTGATCAGGCGATACAACGAGAACGCCCGGAGCATACAGAGCCTGGACGATGAGGTGAAGGCGCTGGAAGCCGAGATAGCGCAGATGCAGCAGAACATCGATGCCCTGGAATCGGAGGCGGCTGCAGACAAGAACTATTTCGAAGAGGCGCAAGGCCACGCCGACCATCGCAAGTACCTGATGGCGGAGATCGCGGCGCGCTGGGACGACTACGAGTGTGCCGTATATTTCGGCGAGCTGGAGGGCTTCGACGAGGTGCCGTTGCTCGGCGACGATGAAATTCCGGACGACGAGGAAGAAGTGGATACCGGTGACTACGAGGTGCCCGGGGAGATCGACGAGCCCGAAGGCCCTGATGAAGGGGAGGACTGGGACCCGGGTGACTACGACTACGAGGACGACACGGGGATTTGATTATCAGGCCTGCCGCACTGGCCGGCACCCCGATGTGCCGCGAGGGCGCGGCGGAGCGGAAAGGGCGCAGGACCTGGCCCTTCCGCTTCCGCTCGATGGCGCGGGACGCGGAATTCGAGGTCGCGGGTGTCGCCGGAAGCTGCGATCGCGCTCCGTCCGATGCGGCCGGGAGCCCGGTGATGATCCGGGCGCTCGAGAAGGCAAGGGCCCCGGCCGTGGCTGCCGCGCGCCCCGACGAGCCCTTGAGCGGGGCACGAACGGGTGAGGGGGTGCCCCCCGGGGCGGGGGTCAGGCGCCGCCGTTGGCGATGCGCCACTGGAACTCCTCCCTGAAGTCCTCGAAACAGCGCGGGCAGATCCAGTGACGACGGTCGGCCGTGACGTAGCCCTCCGAAAGGGCGCCGCTGTGCCCGGGCGCCATCAGCTTTGCCCAGCAGAACGCGCAGTGGTCGTGGTCCCAGTGGTCGCCGGGCGGCGCATAGTTGCTCCGCCGGAGGGCGGCGCCCTTCAGGTAGCGCTCCTGGCCCTGGCGTCGCCAGTCGTCTGAAGCGGGCATGCGTGGCTCCGGGATGGCTCCGGGGAAGCATACCCGCCGGCGACGGCGGCGGGCCGATGCGACCGCGCTGCCGGCGCAGGGGCGTCGGCCGCCGAGCGCTTCCCCAGAGGCTCGTTGCCTCCTTGCTCCGTCGAAGATCGGGTGCTCCGGTTCGCGGCCCGCGCCGCCTTCCGCGGGTGGGCAGGGTCTCCGGCCCACCCCCGCCGCCGAGACCGGCTTCTGCCGGGCCCGGGCATCAGCTCAGCCACCCGGCGACGCCGCAGGCCGCGGCGGCGAGGCTCACCGCGAACCCCGCGGCCGGCACCCAGCGGGGGAGGTCCCAGACCCCGGGCGGGGCGGGCACGCGGCCCTTGAGGCGGAGCAGGGCGAGGTTGACCAGCGCGAACACGGTGAGCGCGATCACCGACGTGGTCTCGGCAAGACGGCCCAGGGGCAGCCAGAGGGCCAGGGCGGCGATCACCAGGACGACCAGGGCGGTGGCCGTGAGCGGCGTGCGGGTTCGCGGGCCCACGTGGCCGAGCGCCGCCGGGAGCACGCCCTGGCGGGCCATGCCGTAGAGCACCCGCGAGGCCATGATCATCTGGATCAGGGCGCCGTTGACGATGGCGAAGACGGCGATCAGGCTGAGTGCGGTGGCCGGCCGGCCGGTGCTTCGCTCGAAGACCAGCGCCAGCGGAGCCGGATGGGCGTCGAGCTCCTCGGGGGGCACGGCGAGCACGGCGGCAAGCGCCAGGGCGACGTAGAGCAGGGCCGTGGCGACCAGCGTAACGACAATGCCCAGGGGCAGGACCCGCCGGACGTCCTTCACCTCCTCGGCCACGTTGACCATGTCCTCGAAGCCGAGGAAGGCGTAGAAGGCCAGCAGCGAGGCGGCGAGCAGGCCTGCCCACCCCACGCCCGGGGCGCCCGGCAGGGTCTCGGGCAGCCGCGCGGGCAGATCCGCGAAGCCGTCCCGCGCCACCCAGATCACGGCCAGCAGCCCGCCGATCTCCAGGACCGTCACCACGCCGGCCAGGGTGACGGACTCGCCGATCCCCCAGGCGGCGATCAGGCCGAGGGCGAGCACGGCGGCCAGGATGGTCACGGCGGGCGGCACCGCGACCAGCTCGCCGAGGTAGCCCACCAGGGCGTTGATAATGGTGGCGCTGGAGACGCAGCCGGCGGCGGTCACCATCAGCCCCACGGCGGCGGCGAGCCGGGGGCTGCCCAGCCCCTCGCGGACGTAGGCGGCCTCCCCGGCGCTGACCGGGAAACGGGCGCACATCTCGGCGAAGCTGAGCGCGGTGAAGGCGGCGAGCAGCGCCGCGGCCAGGAAGGCCCAGGGGGCGCCCATGCCCGCGGCGCCCGCCACCTCGCCGGTCAGGGCGTAGATGCCGGCGCCGATGGTGGTGCCCAGGCCGTAGAGCACCACCAGGGTCAGGTTCAGGCTGCGCTTGAGCGGGACGGCCTCAGGCATCAAGATCGACGGCAGGCGGATGGCTGCGGAGGGTCCCGTGAGAGCGACGCATCCGGTTCGTACCCTGATCATGGGCGCGGCGGGCAGGGATTTCCACAACTTCAACTGCGTCTACCGCGACGATCCCGACACCGAGGTGGTGGCGTTCACTGCCGCCCAGATCCCGGACATCGCCGGGCGGCGCTACCCCCCGGAGCTGGCCGGGCCCCGCTATCCCCGAGGCATCCAGATCCACGAGGAGGCCGGGCTCGAGCGGCTGATCGACGCCCTCGCGGTGGAACGCGTCGTGTTCGCCTACAGCGACGTCAGCCACGCGGCCGTGATGCATATCGCCTCCCGCGTGCTGGCCGCGGGGGCGGACTTCGTGCTGCTGGGGCCGCGGCGCACCATGCTGCGGGCCGCCGTCCCGGTCATCGCCGTCTCGGCCGTGCGCACAGGCTGCGGCAAGTCCCAGACCAGCCGCTGGCTGTCCCGGCGGCTGCGGCGGTCTGGGCTGCGCGTGGCGGTGATCCGCCACCCCATGCCCTACGGCGATCTGGCCCGCCAGGCGGTGCAGCGCTTCGCGAGCCGCGCGGACCTGGCCGCGGCGGACTGCACCGTGGAGGAGCGCGAGGAGTACGAGCCTCACCTGGCCCTGGGCAACCTCGTCTTCGCCGGTGTGGACTACGCCCGGATCGCCGAGCAGGCCGCGGCCGAGGCGGACCTGATCCTCTGGGACGGCGGCAACAACGACTTCCCGTTCCTGCGCCCCGATCTGCACATCGTGCTGACCGATCCCCTGCGGCCCGGCAACGAGACGAGCCACTACCCGGGGGAGGCGGTGCTGCGCACGGCCGATGTCGTTGTCATCGCAAAAGCGGGTGCGGCGGAGGGAGCGGCCGTGCAGGCGCTGGCCGAGTCCGTGCGTGGCCTGTGCCCGGGCGTGCCCCTGGTGCGGGCCGGCTCGCCCGTGACCCTGGACGACCCCGACGCGGTGCGCGGGCGCCGGGTGCTGGTGGTCGAGGATGGCCCGACCATCACCCACGGGGGCATGGCCTACGGCGCGGGCTACGTGGCCGCGAAGCAGGCGGGCGCCGCGGAGATCGTGGACCCGCGCGCCGCGGCGGCGCCCGAGGTGGCCGCCGTCTACCGGCAGTATCCGCACATCGGCCCGGTCCTGCCCGCGGTGGGCTACAGCCCGGCCCAGCGCGAGGCCCTCAGGGCGACCATCCGGGCCGCCGACGCCGATCTGGTGGTGGCCGCCACGCCCTGCGCGATCGCCGAGCTGCTGGAGGTGGACAAGCCGGTGGTCTGCGCCCGGTACGAGTACGCCGAGCTGGAGACCCCGGGCCTCGGCGGCATCGTCGACGCCTTCCTGGCGCGCATCGGGCGGGGCCCTGCTGCGTGAGGCTGGTGGTCGGCCTCGGCGGCAACGCGCTGCTGCGGCCCGGCGAGGCGCCGGATGCCGAGGTGCAGCGGCGAAACCTGCGGGTGGCGGCGGGCGTGCTCGCCGCCCTGGCCGAGGACAACGAGCTGGTGGTGACCCACGGCAACGGCCCCCAGGTAGGGCTCCTTGCGCTCCAGGCGCAGAGCTACGCCGGCGTGCCGCCCTATCCCCTGGACGTGCTCGGCGCCGAGACCGAGGGCATGCTGGGGTACCTGATCGAGCGGGAGCTGCGCAACCGGCTCCCGGACCGGGCCATCGCCGGGCTGCTCACCCAGGTGGCCGTGGATCCGCGGGACCCGGCGTTCGGGCACCCGGTCAAGCCCATCGGTGCGGTCTACGAACGGGCGGAGGCGGAGCGGCTGACCGCCGAGCGGGGGTGGACCTTCGTCCCCCGGGCCGGCGGGCACCAGCGGGTGGTGGCCTCCCCGGAGCCGCGCGCGATCCTCGAGCTCGACACGGTCCGGCTCCTGGTGGAGGCGGGAGCGGTGGTGATCTGCGCGGGCGGCGGCGGGGTGCCGGTCGTGATCACCGAGGCCGAGGGTTGGATCGGCGTCGAGGCGGTGGTGGACAAGGACCTGTCCACGGCCCTGCTGGCCCGGGGCCTGGAGGCGGACATGCTGTTGCTGCTCACGGACGTGGACGCGGTCTACGAGGGCTGGGGGTCCCCGGGGGCGCGCGCCCTGGATACCCTGGCGCCGGCGGACGTGGACGCTCTTGTGCTGGAGGCCGGGACCATGGGCCCCAAGGTCGAGGCGGCCTGCCGGTTCGCGGCGGCCGCCGGAAGGCCGGCGGCCATCGGCTCTCTGGAAGAGGCCCCGCAGGTCCTTGCGGGCTCGCGGGGCACCCGCGTCATCGCAGCGGTCAGTCGCTGAGACCTCCCTCCGCATGGCCGCGCAGCGCCTCCAGCGCGGGGCCGAGGAGCCCGCGGCCGACCTGGACCCAGATGCGCTCGGGCGGGGGGCCGGATGCCGCGAGGGCCTCCAGCAGCAGCCCCAGGGACTCCTGCCAGGAGAGGGGGCCGTGTCGGCACCCGAGCAGGGGCAGAGCGAGGCTGCGCCGTCCCCGCTCCCTCGCCAGGGCCAGCAGCCGGCCGAGGGCGGCGGCGACCCACTCCGGGCGGCAGATCGGCTGCCGGTCCAGGTCGTAGACCACGGCGCGCCAGCGGTGGCGGCCCACCAGCACGGTCCCCGGTGCGGCCGGCTCGTCGTGGACCAGGTCGGTCATCAACCGGATGGGGTGCTCGGTGGTCGGGCGCAGCGCAGGATCCGGGCTCAGGAGCCGCCAGGTGTCCTCCTCCACGATGCGCGTATCCACCGGAAACGGCGGATCGCCGGCGGGGCTGGAGACCACCTCGATCCCCGCGATCTGCACGGGGGTATGCCGGCCGCCCGGGACCAGACGCAGATGTGGGATGCGGTTCACGGATCCTTCCTGAGTGCTGCTCCGACGATTCTAGTCCGAAAGATCGACGGGTTTTTCAACCCGTCGCCCGGCTGGCCGGGTATGTGAACCGGTTCCAGTCCATCGGCTCCCGCCCGAGGGCGCCCCCCCGGCGTCGACCGTCCCGGGGCGGCGGGTGACTCGACCTGCCCGAGGCGTTTGAATGGGGAGACGGTGGCTCGCTTGCCGCGCCTCCGCGCGCCGCACAGACAACGATGGGGAGGAGCCATGGCGGACATCCTGATCGTCGGATCGATCGCCTGGGACGAAGTGGTCCGGCTGGAGTCGGAGCTGCGCCGCGGCGCCCACAACGCCGGGGCCTGGCTGGGCAGGCGCGTCGGCGGCGGGGCCGCCAATACGGCCATGGCACTGGCCCGAGCGGGGGACCGGGCCCGGGTGATCAGTGGAGTGGGGCCCGATTCCGGCGGAGAGAATCTGGTGGAGGAGCTGACCGGCCTCGGCGTGGACGTCTCCGCCGTCAGGCGCGACGGCGGCGAGACGACCCGGGCCATCATCCTGCTGGAGGCCGACGGCGAGCGTACGGTGATCAACCTGGCCCGGGCCCGCGTGCCCCTGCCGCCGGATCTGGACGAGCGTCCCGCGGACGCCTGCTACGTCCGATCGGCGGACCCCGTTCTCAGCGACGTGCTGCGGAGGCGCGCGCGGACCGGTCTGGTCGTGTCCCATATCCCGCCGGTCACCGAGGGCTTCAGGCCGGCCCAGGTGCTGGTGGGCTCCGCCTCCGACCTGGACGACGGCTTCCTCGGCGATCCTTTCGGTGGCGGGAGACGGGTGGCCGGGGATTTCCTGGAATGGGTGGTGGTCACCCGGGGCGCGGCCGGTGCCGCTGCCTACGGGCCGCAGGGCACCCTGGAGCTCGCCGCGCCCGCGGTGGAGGCGGTGGATACCACGGGCGCGGGCGACATCTTCGCCGCCGGCCTGGTGCACGCCCTGGCCTCCGGGGCGCCGATGGAGCAGGCCCTGGGCACGGCGGTCGAGTGGGGCTCCGCCTCGGTGACCTTCGAGGGGACGGTGCCGCCGGAGGGGTTTCCGGGGCAGACGGACGGTGGACAGTAGACCGCAGGCCGGGACGGGGCGCGGCAGGTCCCGTTGCACGCAACAACCGAGGCCCGCTGCAGACGCGCCGTGGGCGCGGCGGCCGTACGCTCAGGGCGCGCTCGGGGCGGAGGCTACGCCCGCCGGCTTGCGACCGAGCACCTGGACCACCGCGCCCGGCCCATGGTGCAGGCGCCCTTCGTTGACCTCGCGCTCCAGCTCCCGGGCGATCTCCAGCTCCAGCCCGTCGAGCTCCGCGCGCAGGCTGCGCAGCTCCATCATCAGCTCGGCGCTCGGCGGACCGCCCGTGGCCAGGTCGAGCTGTCGCGGGGTGTAGGCCTCCAGCACCATGACTCCGCCGGGGCGGAGCGCGGCCACACAGCGCCGGTGCACTGCCGCGCGCAGGTCCGGCGGCAGGTGGCAGAAGATGGAGACCAGGGCGTCCCAGCACCCGCGCCCGGGGTCGTAGTCGGCCAGGTCGGCCTGCACGGTCGCGATGGACAGGCCGCGCTCGGCGGCTAGCCGCTGCGCCTTCTTCAGGCCGACGCCCGACGCATCGATCGCGGTGACCTCGAAGCCCCGCCCCGCCAGCCAGACGGCGTTCCTTCCCTCTCCCTCGCCCAGACAGAGCACGCGGCCGGGCGGCAGGCGGTCGGCCACCTGGACGAGGAAGTCGTTCGGCGCCGTGCCGTAGACGTACTCGGCGGCGGCGTAGCGTTGGTCCCACATGGGCGGTCTGTCCGATGATGGTCGGGCCTTCACTCCCGCCTGCGCCCCGGCGCCGCGTCTCGACGGCGCGCGCGGTTGCCTGCCGCGGACAGGCCGGTTAGCCTGACCACCGGCGGGAGCCATTCGGGTGCCGCCCCGCGGCTCCTCGACCCACGGGCGCGCCTCGCGGCGGGCCGGGCGGCGCCTGCGGTTGACCGCACAGCTTAGGCTGTAGCGCCTGGGGCGGGGCCAGCGCAGGCCCCGGAACGAGTAAGACTACACGCTCGCAAAGCTGTTTCCATGGCCACTGCCGACACGCCCTACCTCCAGAAGATCCAGGATCTCCCGTTCAGCCCGGTGTTCATCATGGGCGACCACCGTTCCGGCACCACGCTGCTCTACGACCTGCTCGCCAGGACCGGCTGCTTCAACATCGTCACCGCTTATCACGTCATTCATTACGGCGAGCTCCTGCGCAATCACCTGGAGAACCGCACGGATCAGGCGAAGAAGGAGCTGGAGGCAAGGTTCGAGCGGCTCGGGATCACCGACCGCAAGATCGACAACGTGGACATCACGCCGGATACGCCGGAGGAGTACGCCTGGTTCCTGCGGGGGATCCCCCGGCTCAACCGCCTGAACCTGGGCAGGTTCACCGAGGCCTGCCGCAAGGTCCAGTTCATATCCGGTCCGGAGCGGCCCCTCCTTCTCAAGAACCCCTGGGACTACGACCGGAACTTCCTGCGTGTCGCCCGGCTGTTCCCGGACGCCCCGATCATCTTCATACACCGCAATCCCGTGGACATCGTCAACTCCCGGCTCAAGGCGGCGCGGGTCAACTTCGGTGAGAAGAACGCGTACGGCGCGCTGATCTCCCCCCGCTACGAGAAGATGTTCAAGCGCCGGGTGGGTGTGCAGGTCATGCGCTTCCTGTTCTCGGACACCTGGAATCTCGGCGTGCGGATCACCAGCAGGCACGTCGCGCGGGCCGCCGACTACTACCTCGACCACGTCGGCGAGCTCCCGGAGTCCCGCTACACCTGGGTGCGCTACGAGGATCTGTGCACCAGCCCCGACGAGAGCGTCCGGGGGCTGATGGAGTTTCTGCGCATGCCTGCGAAGGCCCCGCTCGACCTGGCGGGGCACATCGCGCCGCGCCAGACCCGGCTGCTTCCCGCGGTCGAGGGGCACCTGCCCCGGATCGGCGACAAGCTCGCCCGCTACTGCGAGGCATTCGATTATCCGATCCCGGGGGCGCCGTCCTCCCCGTCCGTCCGATCCGAGAGTTGACCCGGACGGCTCGCCGAGCGCCCGGGGCGGCCGCGGGTACTTGGGCTAGACTGTGGACTGTGCCCGTGCCGCAGCCGAGGCGTGGCGGGAGCGCCCGGAGGGGGTCCGGGCCACCCCGTCCCGGCAGCCTGTCGTCCTTTCGAAGTCGGGGAGCGAAGAACAACGATGAGGATCGAGCACCGCGAACGTCTCCGGGCCCTTCGCTGGCCGACCGCCCTGCTGGCCTGCCTGGTCCTTGCGGGCTGCAACGAGAACGCCGAGATCCCCGATCCGGTGCCGCCGACCGGCGAGCTGACCCAGTGCCAGGAGCCTCGCCCCGAGTCCTGCGCCCAGGTCTACGAGCCGGTGTGCGCGACACGGGATTCCGCCCAGAGCTCGGATTGGCAGACCTACTCCAACGGCTGCGTCGCATGTGCCGACGCCCGGGTCTACGCCTACCGCGAGGGTGCCTGCGAGCTGCCCTGACCCCCTGGGGGCCCGGGTGCACGGCGTCTCCCGAGACCTCGCCGGGGCCTCCCGTTGTCCGAGGCGGCCCCACGCCGCGGGCAGCTCGGGCAAGGGCGCGATGAGGCCGCGGTGATGCGAATCTGGGTGGACGCCGACGCCTGTCCGGGCGTGATCAAGGACATACTGTTCCGGGCGGCGGACCGGGTGCAGGTCGACCTGACGCTGGTGGCGAACCAGGCCGTGCGCGTGCCCCGCTCGCGCTACATCCGGGCGATCCAGGTGCCGGCGGGGTTCGACGTGGCGGACAACCGTATCGTGCGTGAGCTCCAGGCGGGAGACCTGGTCGTGACGGCGGACATACCGCTGGCGGCGGAGGTCGTGGACAAGGGCGGTGTGGCGCTCAACCCCCGGGGTGAGCTCTACACCGTCGAGAACGTCCGCGAGCGCCTGGCGATGCGAAACCTCATGGAGGAGCTGCGCTCCACCGGGGTGGTGTCCGGCGGACCGCCCACGCTGAGCAAGACCGACCGCCAGAACTTCGCCAACCAGCTCGATCGGCTGCTGGCCCGGTGCGCCGGGCCCTGAGCGGTCC
>JASFUT010000082.1:0-11433 GCA_050050175.1 Chromatiales bacterium | reverse complement strand
GGGATGGATGACGTACCCTCTCCCTGTCTACTGTCTACTGTCTATGGCCTACCGTCCCCCCAAAAGAAAAGCCCGGTCCAAGGACCGGGCCAGGTCTCGTGCCTCGCTCTCGGGCCTACTTGCGCGCGGAGGGGCCGTTGAACTCGATGCCGTTGCTCATATGCGTGAGGAAGTACTCCAGGTTCCGGTACTCCTCGCTCTGGGGGTCGAACGGCTTGGCGCGCACCTGCTTGTTGCAGCCGCTGAAGCGGCGATGCAGGGTGCCGAGCTCTCCCCACTTGGAGCGGTAGACCGGCCAGCCGGTCGCATGGCCGAGGGCCGGGCTGAGCACGTCGGTGCGGATGTGCTGTCCGGCGCTCTCCACGTGGCACTGGGCGCAGCTGAAGTTCAGCTGGCCGCGGCGGGCGAAGTAGAAGGACTTGCCCGCGTTGTACGCCTCCATGGCCCCGGGCTGGTCCGCGGGGATTTCCACGTCGATCTCCTGGCCGCGCGACTGGTAGCTCATGTAGGCCAGCAGCGATGCGATGGCGCCCTTGCCATACTTGAGCGGCTCCTCGCCGTTCTTCACCCGGCACTCGTTGATGGCGAGCGGCAGGGTGATCACCATTGCGCGGTCGGCGTCCCAGTAGGGATAGTTCTTGCGCTGGGCGGGATCGCCGTTGAAGCAGTCCGCGTAGGATTTGCCGTTGGCGAAGGGCTTGTTCCACATCGACTTGCCCTCCTCGATGAAGGGCTCGTAGGGCGGGAACTCCTCGATGGCCTCCCAGCTGTCACGGGAGACCTTGTCGATGGCGTAGACGCCGTTGGAGAACTCCTGGAGGGGCACGCCGGGGAACTTCTTGAGGAAGTACTCGCGGTATAGCTCGATGTCCTCGGCCGGCGTCGTCGCCTGGGCCACGACCGGGAGGCCGCTCGCCGCGGCGAGGGCAACGGCCGCGATTAGGGTCTTGTTCATTGCTGTATCTCCTCCCCACTCGGGAAAAAAGTACGGGGCGGCCCTGAGGGCCGCCCCACCTCAGGACTGGTCGTTATGAGATGGTCGCCTCGGCGCTGTCGCTCTCGCCCTTGTTGTCGACCCAGCTGAGGGTGATCTTCTCGCCTTCCTTGCCGCCCTTGAACTTGAACGACAGGTAGGGGTTCTTCGACACACCGCCGCTCCACAGGGCGGTCATCACCGTGTTGCCCTGGTGCGTGCAGGTCACCTCCTGGATGAAGTGCGCCGGAATCGGCTCACCGGTCTTCTTGTCCTTGCGCTGGCCGGTCTCCATGGGGTGGGTCATCAGGGACTTGACCGTGACCACTCCGTCGTCGGCTTTGGCGCGAATCTTGATCGATGACATGGCTTATCCTCTCCTCAAATCGTCTCTGTACAGGCTCGGGCTCAACCGCACGATCAGCCGCCGCAGCCGCCGATGGTGACCTTCACGCCCTTGCGCGCGCTGTAGAGCTTGCCGCCGGACTTGACCACGGCCACCACGTCGCCGGTCTTGCCCATCTTGATGCGCGTCGAGACGAAGCCCAGCGCGTTGTCGCCCAGATCGAACGCCGCGACCAGCGGCGAAGGGTTCTCCGAGGCGATGACCGCGATGCGCTGCGCGTCCATGCCCGTCTCCACCGTCACCGGCACCACCGCGCCGTTCTCGGCGATGTCCGGCGCCTTGACCGTGATGTCCCCGCTGGGGGTGGTGGTGTCCGCGCCGAGCAGCGCGTCCAGGGCCTTGGGCACCTCCTTGGCGTCGAAGGCCTCCTTGGGCCATGCGGCCAGTACGGCCCGGGGACTGAGCAGCCCCGCGCCCGCGGCCACGCTTACCGCACCCGCGGCCAGAGAGCCCTTGAGAAAAATCCTGCGTTTCGTGCTGGTAGTCATGCGAAGTCTCCTTCGGTAGTCAGAGGTGATGACGGTCAGAGCGTGTAGAGATAGTCGACGACCTTGTTGATCTCTTCCTCGCTCAGGATCCGGTGCTCGCCGAAGGGCGGCATACGCGTCTCCGGATTCACCTTCATCGGGTCGTAGATCTGGTTGTACAGGCGCTCCCGCTCGGGAAAGCGGGCCTTCATGGCAACCAGGGGCGGGCCGATGTCGCCGGGGCTCACGCCGTCGTCGATCATGTGGCACGCCAGGCAGTTGCCCTTCTTGCGGTCGAAGGCGATCTCCTTACCCTCTTTCTGTCGCTCGGTCAGCGAGTCGTCGGCGGCCTGGGCCGAGGCCGCGGCCAGGACGCCGGTGCCGAGCACGAGGGCGAGGGAGGCTGCCGTCGCGGCCTTTGTTGCGGTCTTCCGCATCGTATCCTCCTTTCTAAAGGTGCATATCCGGAAGGCGCGGGGCCTTCCTTCTGGTCGGTCTTGTTTCGCGGGCCTGGTTCCGGCGGAGCGCCGGCCCACAGGCCCACGCATACCCTTACAGGTAGACGCGTAGGATAACGTATGGGGCAGAGATCGCAAGCGAAAACGCGAATTATATTAGTAAGTTGTAAAATTCTGCAGCATTGTCCTTCGGACGCCTGAGGCTATTCCCCGCGGGCTATTTGATCTTGGGCTCCGCTTCCTTGATGTCCTTCCACTCCGCCCGTATCTCCTTGAGTCGCGCCGCCATCTGCGCGGACTGGTAGTACTCCGCGGAGCGGTCCTGGAGACCGATCTCGAGCTGGCGGATGGCGGCCTCGTAGTTCCCCCGCAGATAGTAGTACTCGGCCAGGTGCTGGTGTCCCAGGGTCTCGTCACCCGCGGCCCCTGCGGCGCGCGCCAGCAGCCGCTGGAGCGCGGCATCCTGGCGGTGGTGCTGCAGGTTCGACTCCAGGATCTTCTGGGCCTCTCCAGGCCGGCCGGCGTCGATCAGGTCCTCGGCGTAGTAGCGCAGCAGCGTATAGTTGCCGGGGTGCGCCTTCAGCGCCTCCGACAGGCGTTCCAGCCCGCGCTTCGTATCGCCGGTCTTCTTGTGGAGGCGCGCATCGGTCACGGCGAAGGCGACCACCTCGGGATGGCCCTGCAGGAGACGGTTCATCTGCGTGCGGGCCTGGTCGTAGTGCTTCGCCTCCATCAGCGCGAGCACGTACCCATAGCGTTGCGCCGCCTCGTTGCGGTAGCGCCCCTCCTCGAGGGATTGGCGGAAGAACGTCTCCGCCTCGCCCGGGTCGTCGAATGCGCGCGCGCGCAGCGTGGTGCGCAGCAGGTGATAGTCCAGGCTGTCGGGATACTGGCGGTAGGGATAGTCCTCCGCCCTGCCCAGGGTGTCGGCGATCCGGCTGACCGTGACGGGATGGGTCCGCAGGAACTCCGGCAGCTGGCCCGCGTAGTTGCGGTTGAGCTTGGCCAGGCGCTCGAAGAACACCGGCATGGCCCGCGGGTCGTATCCCGCCTCGGCCAGAATCGACATCCCGACCCGGTCGGCCTCCTCTTCGTTGGACCGGGTGAAGTTGATCTGCTGCTGGATCATCCCCGCCTGGACGCCGGTTATGACCGCGCTGGTGACCTCCCCCGGGGCCCCCGAGATGCCCGCGACCACGGCCGCCAGGATTGCCGCGGCGGCCGGCGCGGTCATGCGGCTGTAGGCGTCGAAGGTGCGCCGCAGATGCTTCTGGGAGACGTGCGCGATCTCGTGGGCGAGCACTGAGGCGAGCTCGCTCTCGGACTCGGTCGCCAGGACCAGGCCCGAGTAGATCCCGATGATGCCGTCGGGGCCGGCGAAGGCGTTCACCACCGGCTCGTCGATCAGGATGAACTTGAACCCGGGCCCGCCGCTCTCGGCGGCGGCGAGTCGGGCGCCGAGGGACCTGACGTACTCCGTCATCAGGGGGTCGTCCACCACCGGGTGGTCGGCGCGGATGCTGCGCATGAACGCATCCCCCAGCCGCCCCTCCGCGACCGGGGTCAACAGGCTGTCGGAGGGATCGCCCATGTCGGGCAGCCGGATGTCCGAGGCCTGAGCGGGCCCGGTGAGCGGACCTGCCGCCAGGGCGAGGGATAGCGCGGCAGCGGACATCCGTCGGGCCAGGCCCGGCGTCCTGTGGGGTTGGTGAAGGCGCATCAGAGGAAAGACCATGGGAAGGGGTGGGAGTTCCGGCTGTCCGCGCCAGGATACCGCACCGGGGCTCGGGCCGTATGAGGCCCTGCGCCCGTGCCGGGGGACCGGGGCAACAGGCTCACCAGCCGGGACAGCCTGTCGAGTCGCTCCCTGACGCCGTTCGCCGCGGGGTTGCCGCCATGTCCGCCCGGTGGTCCGGCGCGATCAATTGAGCTGCACCCGTTGGCCCCAGGGCACCTTCTCCTTCCCCTTGACCAGCCAGATGACCGGGTAGGGGGGCTCGCGCTCGGGGAACACTCCCGCCGCGTCCGTGAAGTAGACCAGCAGCTCCGGCTGGAGCCCCGTGTGCTGGACCCAGTCGAAGACCGGCCTGAAGCTGGTACCTCCGCCACCCCGGATGGACTCCGGAATCCCGATCTCCTCCCAGGGCTCGTAGATCCAGGGGGCGCCCTCTGCCAGGTTCGCGTCGCAGGGCAGCAGGGTGACCCGGGCGCGGACCTGGCCCTTCAGGGCGTCGACCTCGGCTATGAACTCCTCGATCTCGGAGTCGCGGATGGAGCCGCTGGTGTCCAGGCCGATCACCAGGTCGATCTGGCCGCTGCGCAGGCTCGGGAAGATGGCGGTGCCCTCCCGGCGGGAGGGACGCATGTAGCTGAAGTCGTCCCGGGCCGCCGTGCTCATGTAGCGCGCGAGCAGCATCCGCCAGGGAAGCTGGGGCTGGAGCAGGTGGTCGATCATGCGCGCCAGCGCCCCGCTGAGCTTGTCCGACTGCATGGCCTGCTGGGCGGCGCCGGCCATGCGCTGCTGCCACTGCACGGCGAGGGTCTCGCGCTCGTCGGGGGTCAGGGGCGGGGGCTGGGGCTGGGGTGCACCCGCGCCGCTGCCGCTGTCCGCGCGCTCGTCGAGCTCCGGGGAGCCGCCGCCGGACTGTTCGGCGTCCTCGCTCTCGCCTCCCCCGGCATTGCGCTCCTGCTCGCCGCCCTCGTCCGGACGACTTCCCTGGTCGGTGTCGTCCTGCCGGGGCGGGGGTGTCTGGCCCTGGCTCCCGCCCTGGTCCTGCTCCCGGTCGTAGACGTGCTCGTCGAGCGTCTCGGTCTCGTCGTTATCGTCGAGCAGGGGATAGATCTCCTCGGCGGTCATGCCCTTGTACTGGTCCATGACCACGGCGTTGGGCGGCGGGGTAAGCCCGTCGTCCACCAGGAGCGGGTTCACGGCGAAGTCGCAGGCCAGGTCCCAGCGGTGCTTGACCCGGTGCTGGCGCCGGGCGAAGTGCGACAGGGCGCAGTGCAGCGCCTCGTGGGCGAGCACGAACTGGGTCTGGTCCAGGCTCAGGGCGTCGATGTACTCGGCGTTGTAGTAGAAGCGGCGGGCATCGGTGGCGGTGGTGGAGCACCAGCTCCCGTCGGCCGCGGTCAGGGGCAGGCGCAGGACCAGGGCGCCGAGAAAAGGCTTGTCCAGGATCAGCCGGGTGCGGGCGGCGGCGAGCTTGGTCTCGATTGCGCTCATGGCGGCGGGGTAGGGGCTCAGCTCTCGTAGAGCATCACGTCGGCGACGGCGTTCGCCCAGTCCGAGAACTCCGGCACCTGGAACAGCTGCTCGCCGATGGCACGGTGCATGTCCGACACCAGCATGACCCCCATCTCACGCTGGGGGAAGCGCCGCGCGTAGGTCAGGATGTTCCCGAGGCGCTCCATGGCGTCGGGCTCGTCCTTGCCCTTGATGGCGCGCCCGACCAGGGCCGCGGCCACGGCGTACTGGAGGTCGATCTCGCCGGGTACCGGCACCTCCTCGCCGCGCAGGATGGCGTCGAGGTCCGGCATGCGGTCCAGGCTGTTGACGAACGCGTTGAGCTCCACGCCCGCGGCCGGACCGACGCAGGCCTGCAGGGTTCCCTGCAGAAGGTCGGCGTGGTCGCCGAACTTCTGCAGGCCCCGATGGGCGAACTCCCAGGAGCGCGGCGAGGGGAAGGCCATGGGGTTGTGCGCCGGGTCGAAGTCGAACAGCAGCTCCGGGCGGAAGCGCAGGAAGGCGATCACCCGCTCGTCGATCCCGTTCGCATAGGCCCAGAGCACCCAGTCATCCAGGTTGGTCTCCACCTCGAAGTGGGAGAACCGGTTGGCCAGCGGCGAGGGCATGGCGTAGGTCACCCCCCGGTCCCCCTGGCGGTTGCCCGCGGCGAAGATGGCCCAGCCGGGCGGGACCTCGTAGGCGCCCAGGCGGCGGTCGAGGATCAGCTGGTAGGCGGCGGCGGACACGCTCGGCGGCGCCGAGGTGATCTCGTCCAGGAAGAGCACCCCCTCCGGGCCGTGGCGCCTCTCGTCGGGAAGCATGGAGGGCACTGCCCACTCCACATGCTCTCCCACCCGGAAGGGGATGCCCCGCAGATCGCTTGGCTCCATCTGCGAGAGCCGTATGTCGATCATGGGCACGTCGTGGCGCTCGGCCGTCTGGGCGACCATGTCCGACTTGCCCACGCCCGGCGGTCCCCAGAGCATTACCGGGGTATGGTGGCCGCTGCGTGTGCTGGTGAACTCGCGGTCGAGGACGGTCAACAGTTGTGCCGGTCGCATGGTCCTGTGCAGTCGCTCCGTAGAAAGGTCGGGAAGGATCGGCGGGCGGGCCTCAGCGGGAAGAGAATGGGTGTGGGTGCCTTGAAGATCAACCCCCGCGTCCCCGCAGGCATCCCGCCGCGGCTCCGACTGCACGTCCGGCTTCCGCCGGACAAGGGGGTCAAGGGATGTGCCACCGGAGTGGGACCTGGAAGGGACCCGATTGGCCTGTCCGAAGGACCCGGCGGCCGCCCGCGGGGTCCACCCGGCGCGCTGGCGGCCCAAGGGAAAACCAAGTATTCTTACGCGCGCTTCGCGCTCGGGCCCGTGGGGGGCGCCGCCGGCGCGAAGCCCGCCGGGGACGGGCCGCCAGGCGGTTGCCCGTGAAAATGAAACTATGTGAGAATATTCTGGTTTAGTTCCGACCAGAGACCAGACGCGGAGACCCAATATGGACCAGACCTACTACGACGCCGTCACCAAGATGGAGCAAATGGGTGTCGATGATGAGTACATTCAGGGCTGGCAGGCCGGCTATCTCCAGAATCCGAAGCGCGAGGAACAGCGCGTGACGGAGGCCTACGAGGCAGGCTACACCGACGGCGAAGAGAAGAGCCTCGACAATCTGGACAATTGGGTCAAGAAGGACTGAGGCGGTAACGCAGGAGCACGGAGGAGAGGCGGGGGCAGCCCCGCCTCTCCTTGTTTAAGGGCCCTTCCCCGAGGGGCCTGCTCACTCGAACAGGTCCGTGAAGGCGCGGGCCAGCTTCTTGAAGATCTCCGGCGCGTCGCTGTCCATCACCTGGTCGATCACCCAACGGTTCTGGTCGCCTTTGCCCATGATCTGCTGGATCTCGTACCCCAGCAGCCGCATGAACGGATAGCTGGGTCCCTCCTCGGTGAAGTTGAGCTCGGCGTAGTCGGCGGCGCGCCCGTTGAGCCGTTCGATGAAGGGCCGCCCGTAATCCCCGGGTCCGAAGATGTCCTCGCTGTTCGACTGCACCTGGCGCGCCAGGGCGAGCGCCATGGCGGTAATCAGCGCCCGGCGCTCTCCCTCGGACAGGCCTTCGTGGGCCATCCGGTCCACGACCTGCACCTGGAAGATCAGGTACTCGGCGATCACCGCCATGCGCTGCTCGTCCGTCTCGTAGACGAAGTCCTCGCCGTGGAGGTTCACGGCCTTGTCCTTGGCGAGCTTCCAGGCGTTTATGGCCAGGGCGCTGCCGATCTCGTCGATCGAGCGCTCGCGGTCCTCGTCGTGCCAATGGCTCTTGACTCTCAGTGCCACCCTTATCGTCTCCTTCGGTGCCGCTCGTCCGATCCTGCCCTGGTCGGCCGCGGGCTTACCCGGGTTGGCAGGATCGACGGCGGCATGGTAACTTAGGCTCGCAATAGCCTAGTATTTTACTAAGGAATGCCGGTTCTTCAAGCGCGGACCGGCCGCCGCCGACGGAACGGTCGCAGCAGGAGGAGCGAGAGCCATGCCGAACCACGCCCTGAATGGTCTGACCTGCGCCGTTCAGAGGAACTGCCACATCGCCGACGCGCGTCACGGCGCCGATTACACCATGTGCGTGTATCTGATGAAGATGCGCGAATACTACCGCTGGGAGAAGGGTCTCGGCTACGACGCCCGGCTGCCCAAGGAGGACATTGGCGAGTGGCTGATGCAGCGCGAGGAGCTCTGGGAGTCGCTCAGCGAGGCCGATTTCGACCCCCTGGAGATCGACGGCGAGCTCTACGATCCCTTCGACTCCGAGTCGGTGAACGAAGCCCTGCTGCCCCACGGCTTCGTCTACAGCGGCGGACTGGGCAAGGCGGCCCGCCCGCACTTCTTCCTGGGCACCCTGATGCGCCAGGAGCGACCCGGCGACTTCTCCATCCTGGTGGCAGACCGCGAGCTCGCCCGCGACCTGGCCTCTCCGCCTGCCATGACCGGCGGCCGTACCATCTACGTCAGGAGGGAGTCCCTGCGCCGCATGCTCTGGGAGAAGCTGGAGAACTGGCGCTGGAGCCGCCTGGACAACGCCCTGGGCCGGGCCCTCAGCCACTACCCGTTCGACGCGGATCTCAACGGCGCCCTGGACGCCATGACCGACAACGAGCTCGACGCCGTGCAGTGGCACGAGGTCGGCGAGTGCCAGGCCGCCGAGCGCCTGGGGGAGCGCTGGAACTCGATGCTCCTGGACCTCGGCCACACGCCCGCTGAGCTGATGGCCCGGGCGGTGCGCGACCACCTGGCGGACTGCACCTCCACCCTGCCCCGGCTGGTGGAGCACGAACGCCTCGCCTCCATCCACTTCTATGTCGGCAACCTCAACGGCATGCGCAAGGAGGTCTTTCCCGGCCTTATCGGCGCCTACAGGGAGTGGGACCAGACCCGCGACGGCGAGGCCCTGCTCGCGATCAGCGCCGTCGGCCGCGACCACTGGGAGACGGTGGCCCGGGAGATGCTCGACCTGCATGCAGGGCTGGGCCCCGATGCGGCCGCGCCGATCGCCGACCTGGTGCGCGGCAGCTACCTCTGATCAGGACCGCGTTTGACCCCGGTCCGGGGCGGGCCCGATAATTTTCCGATCCCAAGCCGTCCCGGTCCCCGCCATGTCCAGCACCGCCGTAGAACGGGTCATCGCGCCCCTGTCCACCATCCGCGAGGTCAAGCCGCTGAGCTTCATCTACGAGCGTCCCGGCGCGCTGCCCTCCAGCTTCTGCGAGGAGGTCATCCGCCGCTTCGAGGCCAACCCGGGCCAGCAGCGCCAGGGCGTCATAGGACAGCTGGGCGACGAGGACAGCGCCATCAAGCGCACCATGGACCTGGTGGTGAGCGACAAGGACGAGTGGAAGGACGTGGACCAGATCTTCTTCCGCTGCGTGGCGGCGGCCCTGCGCGAGTTCCGCCAGGCCTTTCCCTACTTCAAGGGCCCGTTCAAGGACCTGGGCTACCAGGTGCAGCGCTATCTGCCCGGCGAGTACTACCACTGGCATATCGACGGCGGCAGCCACCAGTTCAGCCAGCGCCAGCTGGTGGTGATCTGGTACCTCAACGACGTGCCGGGTCCGGGCGGCGAGACCGAGTTCCTGTACCAGGACGTCAGGATCCGCCCCGAGCAGGGCAAGATGGTCCTCTTCCCCCCGTTCTGGACCCACGAGCACCGAGCGGTGCGGCTCGAGGCGGGCGCCAAGTACATCGCCACCACCTGGGTCGTCTTCGCCTGATGGCGGAGCAGCGCCCGCGGCTCCTGGCCATCGTCGAGCTGGGCGGCTACCCCAATCTCTTCCCCCTCTACGAGCGTCTGGGCTTCCGCGCCGAGGTGGTCACCTCCCAGCGCAAGGCCCGCAACTATCTCAAGACGACCGTCCCCGAGGTCATCGTCGCCGAGTACAACTTCCAGTCAGACTTCCGGGACCGCACCAGCAACCTCGAGACCCTGATGGCCGCCCTGCAGAAGCACCCTCAGGTAAGGGTCGTCGTCTTCTACCAGCCGGAGCACGCCCACAAGCTCGAGTCGCTGGAATCGCGGTTTCCCGTGTTCCGCGCGATCCCCTTTCCGGTGACTGCGGAGGCGGTGGAGGAGGCGTTGACTTCCAGCAGGCAGTAGACGGTAGACGGTAGACGGTAGACGGGCGGTGGTTGACGTGTCGCCACGCTCAGGCTCGCCCGCCGTGGGAGGCGCCATTCGGGCGGCGATAGCGGCCTGTGTAGACGCGTCCTGGCCTCACGGGCTGCCGCGCCGACAACGGCACACCTCTGTCTCGGTAAGACGAAGCCTGGAGAACCCCTGCCCGGTATCCGGGGCCCGGCGCACTTGTCCGGCAGATCCGGGCCGCCCGAAGGCCCATTGCGGTCCCGGCAAACACGGTCCTGCCCGCTACACTCTGATTCCATGGGGCGAATCGGAGGGGTCATGAGCGAGCGGCCCGTGGTCTATATCACCGGAGGTGCCCAGGGCATCGGCAAGGGCGCGGCGACGTACCTGCTGCGTCAGGGTTATGCCGTGGCCATCGTCGACGTGGACGCCGAGGCGGGTGAGGAGTGCGTCGACGAGCTGGGGGAGATCGGCCCGCTGTTGTTCGTCCCTGCGGACGTCAGCGACGAGGACGAGGTGTCGGACAGCCTGGCGGAGACGGTCGGGCGCCTGGGCCGCCTCGACGGTCTGATCAACAACGCGGCGTTGGCGGACCCCTTCCAGGCGCCCGTGGAAGAGCTCCCCCTGGACAGCTGGCTGGAGGTGATCGACATCAACCTCACGGGCGCCTTTCTCACGGCCAAGCACGCGGTGCCGCACCTGCGACGCACCGCAGGTGCCATCGTCAACATCGCCTCCACCCGCGCCCTGCAATCGGAGCCGAACACCGAGGCCTACGCCGCCAGCAAGGGCGGGCTTCTCGCGCTGACCCACGCCCTCGCCCTGAGCCTGGGCCCGGACATCCGGGTGAATGCGATCAGCCCGGGATGGATCGACACCAGCGCCTGGCGGAAGCGCGCGGAGCGCCACCCGGCGGAGCTGACCGACGCCGACCACCTTCAGCACCCGGCGGGGCGCGTGGGCACCCCCGAGGACGTCGCGGCCATGGCGGCCTTCCTGCTCTCGCAGGAGGCGGGGTTCATCACGGGGCAGAACTTCGTGGTGGACGGGGGCATGACCCGCAGAATGATCTACGAGGAGTGAGGCATCCCAGATCTCCGGCTCCCAGGGCAACGGCCCTCCGCCGGCGGATTCCGCCCATGCGTCCTGATCTCACCGTCCTGGCCCTGCTGACCGTTCTGTGTGGCGGGGTCACATCCGCCGTTGCCGGGTCTTCGATCGATCCGGATTGCGCCGTGGAGAAGTATGCGGGGTACGCCGCCGCCCAGGCGCGCTG
>JASFUT010000081.1:0-11474 GCA_050050175.1 Chromatiales bacterium | reverse complement strand
TACTTCCTACTTCCTACTTCCTACTTTCTAATTCCTACTGTCCACTGCGCTCAAACCAGATCCCGCGGTATCGAGTTGTCCCAGTTCTCGGAGAACACGCGCTTTTCGCCTTCCCAGGCATCGAGCTCGGCGAGGATATGGAAATTCCGCTCATCGGAGGTGAGCACGGTGCGGGTGCGCGTGCGGATCGACCAACCCTCGCGCCCCATGGACCGGGTCCACAGGGTCTCCCCGCGCACCGAGCTGAAGTCGTCGGCGCAGGAGCTGTACCACTCCAGCGCCTTGGCCTGGAAGCGCAGATCCGCCGCCGGGATGTCATAGACCCCGGCGTCGTTGATCACCTCCAGGGTGGAGACGTCGGTCTCCAGATCCCGGACCACCCGCCAGTTGTGGTGCTCGGGCTCCACCAGCCGGCGCTCCAGGCGCGGGGCTGCCTCGGGGTCGCCGAAGGGACGCAGATGCGCATCCTCGGCCCTCGGCCCCCGCTCCGGCAGGCTGAGCACGCTGGAGCCGGTATGGATGCACAGCCGCACCGGCTCCGGCGGCGGCCAGGCCAGGGGCCAGTAGGAGGTGGACAGGGACAGGCGCAGCCTGTTCCCCTTCGGAAAGGTCTGGGCGACGCCGTTGAGACGCACGCGCACCCGGTAGCGGCGGCCGGGCTCCAGGGGGCTCGGCTCCTCGCTGCCGCCGCGGTGGCTGAGGTTGAGCAGCCCGTAGGTGACGCGCGTGGCCTTGCCGTCCGGCGCGACGTCCGAGAGCCGGGCCGCGACCATGCCCACCGGACGGTCGGAGGACAGATCCAGCGCGAGCTCCGCGCCGCCCAGGATCTCGAGGTTCTCCTCCAGAGGCGCGGTGTCGAAGATCAGGGCCCCGCCGTCGTCCTCGCGCTGGTCGTGGGGCAGATCCGGGGCGGCCGTATAGGAGCACCACTTGCCGGCGAAAAGCCCCACCGTCAGGGGCGACTGGATCTCCAGGACCTCGTCGGGGACGGTCTCGTCCCCGTCGATCAGGCGCGCCCGCGCCAGTCGGAGGTCGCGCATGGCGACGTTCGGCGACGGCCAGACCGGCTCGGCGACCCAGCGACCCGGGCGGAAGCGATACCGGGTGGTGGGCTCCACGCTCTCCTGCATCCACACCCGCAGCATGGGCTCCGCGGTCACGCCGGACTCCTCGCCCTTCAGCCACTGATTCCACCAGCGAAGACACTCGCCGAGGAAGTCGATGGCCGGCCCCGGCACGCCGATGTGGGGATACTTGTGACCCCAGGGCCCGATCAGCCCCATGCGCGGGACCCTGAGGTTCGCGAGCAGCCGGAACACCGAGTTGGAGTAGCCGTCGGCCCAGCCGCTCACGGCGAGCACCGGGCACTCCACGGCATCGTAGTCCTCGCAGATCGAGCCGTGCCGCCAGTAGGCGTCGCGGCGCTGGTGGCGCAGCCACTTCTCGATCCACAGCCCGCTGCCCCGCAGACGCTGGAGCCACATGTCGCGCCAGGCCTCGCCCACGATGGCGGGATCCGGCGGCAGCGAGTTGTAGGCGAACATGGTCGACGCCCAGGAAAGGTTGTCCCCCAGCAGGCAGCCTCCCATGTGGTGGATGTCGTCGGCGTAGCGATCGTCCGTGGAGCAGACGCTCACCACGGCCTTGAGACCGGGCGGGCGCATGGCGGCGATCTGCAGCCCGTTGAAGCCCCCCCAGGAGATGCCGATCATGCCCACGCTGCCGTCGCACCAGGGCTGGTCGGCGAGCCAGCGGATCACCTCGGCGCCGTCCTCCAGCTCCAGGGGCAGGTACTCGTCCTCCATGACCCCCTCGGACTCGCCGCTGCCGCGCAGGTCCACCCGCACGCTGGCGTAGCCGTGACCGGCGAAGTAGGGGTGCATGAGGGCGTCCCGGGCCCGCGTACCGTCGCGCTTGCGGTAGGGGATGTACTCGAGGATCGCGGGCACCGGATCCTGCGCGGCAGCCTCGGGAAGCCAGATCCGAGCCGACAGGCGGACCCCGTCCCGCATGGGGATCCATACATGCTCCTGGACTTGAACCTTGTGGGGAAAGGATTGGACGGTCTTCATAGGCCAGCCTCCGATCTCGCCCTCCCAGGGCCTGCATCCGCGTCTGCTACTCCGCACCCTAACATGACCGGCCACGTGCCACATCGGCACGCTGCCGGTTGCGCCAAAGGCCCGCAGATATCCGTCCGTCCCGATGTCAGGGCTTGCGGCGCTGCACTAGAATGCCGGGTCATCGGCCCTGTGACCCCGCCGGACCAGCCATGCGCGTTCTGATCATCGAAGACAACTCCGACCTCGCCGCCAACGTGTACGACTACCTGGAGGCGAGGGGCCACACGCCGGACGCGGCGGGCGACGGCGTGACGGGACTCCACCTGGCCGTCTCGCACGACTACGAGGTAATCGTGCTCGACCTCATGCTCCCGGGGGCCGACGGGCTCACGGTCTGCCGCAAGCTGCGCGAGGAGGCCGGCAGCCAGACGCCCGTGCTCATTTTGACTGCGAAGGACACGATCGAGGACAAGCTGGCGGGGTTCCGCAGCGGGGCGGACGACTACCTGGTCAAGCCGTTCGAGCTTCGGGAGCTCGAGGCGCGGCTGCTGGCGCTGGCCCGCCGCGGGGCGCCGGCGGCGGAGCACCGGCCGCTGACGGTCGGCGATCTGACCTTCGATCCCCGCACGCTGGAGGTGCGCCGCGCAGGCACCGCCGTCAGCCTCACCCCGACCGGCCTGAAGATACTGGAGCTGCTGATGCGCCGGTCGCCGGGAGTCGTGAGCCGCAAGGAGATCGCCTACGCCCTGTGGCAGGACTCGCCGCCGGACAGCGACGCATTGAGGACCCACATGCACACCCTGCGTGCGGCGGTTGACCACCCCTTCCCCGTGCCCATGATCCGCACCGTCCACGGCATCGGCTTCAAGCTGGAAGCACGCGATGAGATATAGGCACGGCCTGCGCTACCGGATCACCGTCGCCTTCTTCCTGTTCGGGACCCTGCTGACGGGACTCCTCGCGCTGGGCGTCTACCTGGCCGTGGAGAACGTCGAGGAAGGGATCACGGAGCAGGCCCTGAGGGCGCAGCTGGAGTACTTCCTCGCGGAGTACCGGGTCGCACCGCAGGCCCATCTCCCGCACTCGGCCACCTTTCGCAGCTACGTCGCCCGGGGCGGTGACACAGCCGCGCTCCCGCAGCTCCTGCGGACCCTGTCGCCGGGCATCCACGAGGTCGCCTCGGAGGGGAAGACCTACCGGATCATCGTCGGCGACGCGGGTGACGACCGGGTCTACCTCCTCCAGGACGCCACGCTGTTCGAGCAGCGCGAGCACGCCATCTTCACTGCCCTGGTGCTGCTCGTCTTCGCCGCCGGCGGGCTCGCCCTGTGGCTCGGGTACACCCTGTCCCGGCGGATCATTGCCCCGGTCTCCAACCTGGCGGAACAGGTGGCCGGGCTGGCGCCGGACGAGCCTGCCCCGGGGCTCGCGGCGTCCTTCCCGGACGACGAGATCGGCGGGCTGGCGGAGGCCTTCGACCGCTATGCCGAGCGACTGCGGCAGTTCGTCGAGCGCGAGAGGGAGTTCACCGCCGACGCCAGCCACGAGCTGCGAACCCCGCTGACGGTCATCCAGGGTGCCCTGGAGCTCATGGACCAGGCGCCAGGGCTGGCGGAGCGGGACCGCAGGGTGCTGGACCGGATCGCCCGCGCCGTGCGCGAGATGTCCCAGGTCCTGGAAGGGCTGCTCCTGCTCGCCCGTGAGCGCTCCGGGGAGGCGGGCGGCGCGGATGCCGACTGTGACGTCCGCCAGGTCGTCGAGGCGGTGGTCGCCGAGAGCCGGTGCCTGGTAGCCGACAAGCCCGTCCGGCTGCACACGGCTGTGCTGGGCGATCGGCACCTTCCCGTGGCGGACGTCGGGCTGGCGGTGGTGCTGAGGAACCTGGTCCGCAACGCGATCGCCTACACGCCCGCGGGCACCGTGACGGTCCGCGTGGACGAGGACGGCGTGGAAGTCGAGGACACCGGGCTGGGCATACCGGCCGACCGCCTCCCGCGGGTGTTCGACCCCCTGGTCAGGGCCCACGACGCACACGCCCCGGGCGCCGGCCTGGGGCTGTCCATCGTCAAGCGCATCTGCGAGCGCTACGGCTGGGCGATCTCGGCAGAGAGCGACCAAGGATCGGGTACGCGGATCCGGATCTCGTTTCCACCCCGCTGCGGCCGGCCTTAACGAAATCCTCACCTTTCATTGATGATTCCTTGATCCCTCCTTGGCTAGGGTGACTGCCGTACCGGCCCGTCCTGCGCGCGCCGGAGCGGAGGGCCGTCCATGCAGCACGCACCACAGTCGCCCCGATCGCCGAAGGCTTGTCCCTCCGAAGGCCTCTGGATAGAGCTGATCGGTCCCGGGAACGACGCCAGACGGCAGATAGAAGAATTCATCCGGGCGGTCTACGCCCGGGCCTACGGCGCCCGAATCACCCGGTTCATGCCTCATCTCCTGGCCCTGCGCTCGGGCAGCGACGCCGTCCTCGCGGTCCTGGGTCTGCGCCACGCCGCGGGAGCCCGGCTGTTTCTCGAGGCCTACCTGGACGAGCCCGTCGAACGGCGCATCGGCGCCGCGGCCGGCGTGCCGGTCAGGCGCTCCGGCGTGTGTGAGCTGGGGAACCTGGCCTCGGCCCACGCCGGGAGCCTGCGGCGCCTGATCGTCGCGCTCACGGGCCTGCTCTCGGACGCGGGTGCCGAGTGGGTGGTATTCACGGGGGGCCCCCGGGTGAGCAACGCCTTCGCCAGGCTCGGCGTGGAGCTGATCGTCCTGGGTGCCGCCGACCGGGAGCGCCTGAGCGCCTCGGACGGCGACTGGGGGTCCTACTACGCGGACGGCCCGGTGGTGCTCGCCGCCCGGGTGGAACAGGGGCGCGCCGCGCTTCGGGAAGGACTCGAGCGGGACGCAGCCGTCAGCCTTTCCTGGGCCCTGTGGGAGCGCGCCCTGGCCACCGGCGCCTGCCGGCTGCCGGGCGCTCGCCGCTGGAACACCGACGCCCCGAGCCGGGCGGGGTTCGGGTCGTGAGCCAGGTCCTGCAGGCATTGAGCCGCCACGCCTGCGCCCGCCCGCATGCGAGCGCGCTCGTGGGGGACAGCCTGACCTTGAGCTACGGCGCCCTGGAACGCGAGGTTCAAGCCGCCGCCCGCCGTCTGACCGAAGGCGGCTTTCGACGCATAGGCCTGCTCATGGACAACGGACCGGGGTGGGCGGTCGCCGACCTGGCCGCGCGCCAGGCGGGCGCCTTGCTGGTCCCGTTGCCGCCCTTCTTCTCAGACGCGCAGATCGACCATGTCGCCACGGACACCGGCCTCGACGTCGTTCTGACCGATATGCCGAGCCGGGTGGCCCGGCTGTTCGACGGCGGCACCATCAAGCCGCTGCCGCAGCTCGGCGGCTCTGACGTCTGGGCCCTCCGGACCGCGCCGGTCAGGCACCGCGATCTGCCCCCGCACACTGCCAAGGTGACCTATACCTCGGGAACCACGGGCTCGCCCAAGGGCGTGTGTCTGTCGCAGGCCGCCCAGGACCGTGTCGCCTCGTCGCTGGCGACGCTGATGGAGGTGCAGGCTCACGACGTCCACCTCGCCCTTCAGCCGCTGGGGGTTCTCCTGGAGAACATCGCCGGGCTGGACGTTTCGCTGCTGCGCGGCGTGGCCTGCACCCTGCCCCCGCTCGCGCGGGTCGGCATACGCGGCGCCGCGGGGGTGGACGCGGCCGCCCTGGTGGCGGCGATCGCCGATCGCAGGGCGTCGAGTGTGATCCTCGTTCCCGAGACCCTCCGGGCCCTGGTGGCCGCGGTCGAATCCGGCGCCGGGCTGCCGTCCCTGCGGTTCGCGGCCGTGGGCGGCGCGCCCCTCTCGCCCGTGCTCGTCGAGCGCGCCTGGGAGCTCGGCCTGCCGGCGTACGAGGGCTACGGCCTGTCGGAGTGCGCCTCCGTGGTCGCGGTCAATACCCCCGGGGCGCGGCGCCTTGGCAGTGTGGGCCGTCCCCTGCCCCACGCCCGCCTGCGAATCGCCCCCGACGGCGAGATACTGATCGCGGGGACGCTGTTCGAGGGCTACGTCGGCGAGCGGCCCCGGGGCCTCGACAAAGGGTTCTGGGCGAGCGGCGACATCGGCCGGCTGGACGACGACGGCTTCCTGCACGTTACCGGGCGCAAGAAGCACCTGTATATCACCGCCTTCGGGCGCAACGTCAGCCCCGAATGGGCAGAGCGCGAGCTCAACGCCCACCCGGCGATTGCCCAGGCGGTGGTCTTCGGCGAGGGTCGGCCCTGGGGGTCGGCGGTGGTCGTGCCCCGCGCCGCCGCGTCCGCCGAAGAGGTCGACCGGGCCATCACCGCCCTGAACGGCGGGCTGCCCGATTACGCGCGCATCGGGCGCTGGGTGGCGGCGGACGAGCCGTTCTCTCCCCACAACCGGCTCCTCACCAGCACCGGCCGGCCGCGCCGCGAGGCCATCTGGCACCGCTACGGCGAGCGCATCGACGAGTTCTACCGCTCGGCAACCGAGCGAGACGGAGCAGGCAATGGGATTCTATGAAGACCTGATGAAGGCCACCGAGGCGGAGCGCGAAGAGATGCTCGCGATCCCCTTCCTGCGGGCGGGGGTGGCGGCGGAGGTCGGCGCCGACGACTACCTCGCCTTCCTGGAGCAGGCCTACCACCACGTCCGGCACACGGTGCCTCTGCTGATGGCGTGCGGGGCGCGCCTGCCGGAGCGGCTGGGCTGGCTTCGGGAGGCGGTCGCCGAGTACATCGGCGAGGAGCTCGGCCACGAGGAGTGGATCCTGTCCGACATCCGGGCCGCAGGCGGCGATCCCTCCGCGGTCGTTGCCGACCGGCCGGCCCAGGCCACGGAGCTGATGGTTGCCTATGCCTACGACCAGGTGCAACGGCGCAACCCGGTGGGCTTCTTCGGCATGGTGCTCGTGCTCGAGGGCACCAGCGTGAGCCTCGCCACGGCGGCCGCGGACGCCCTCCAGCGGGAGCTGGGCCTTCCCGGAGAGGCCTTCAGCTACCTGCGCTCCCATGGATCCCTCGACCTGGATCACCTGGACTTCTTCCGCGGGCTGATGGACAGGCTGGACGATCCCGATGACCGGGAAGCCGTCGTCCACGCGGCCCGGGTCTTCTATCGGCTCTACGGCGACATCTTCCGGGGGCTCTCTCTCAGGACGGCGGTCAAGGAGGCGCGCTATGCAACTGCATGACCAGCGGGTACTGCTCACCGGGGCGTCGGGCGGGATAGGCCGCCCGCTGGCCTTGCGCCTGGCGGAGCGCGGCGCACGCCTCGCGCTGGTCGGCCGCCGCGAGGACAGCCTGAGCGAGGTGTGCGACGAGGTCCGCCGGCGCGGCGGCGAGGCGCTGGCCCTACCCGCCGACGTCGGCCGACCCGAGGGAAGGGAGGCGGCGGTCGCCGGCGCCTTCCGCGCTCTGGGCGGTGTCGACGTGCTGGTCAACAACGCGGGCACCTCGGATTTCGGCGAGTTCGCCGCCTGCGATCCCGCCGTCCTCGAGCAGATCTTCCGCGTCAACACCCTGGCGCCGCTCCTGCTGACCCGCGCGGTGCTGCCCGAGATGGTGCGCCGTGGGAGCGGGCGCATCGTCAATGTCGGCTCCATCTTCGGCTCCATCGGGTTCGCCTACTTCACCGCGTACTCCAGCAACAAGTTCGCCCTGCGCGGATTCTCCGAGTCCCTGCGCCGGGAGCTGGAGGGCACGGGCGTCGGGGTCACCTACGCCGCGCCCCGGGCCACCCGCACCCCCCTGAACAGCGGGGCGGTCTATCGCATGGCCGAGGCCGTGCGGATGCCGATGGACGAGCCGGATGAGGTCGCCGCCTGGATCGTGCAGGCCGTCGAGCGGGACAGGAAGGACTGCTATCTGGGCTGGCCGGAGCGGTTGTTCGTCAGGATCAACGCCGTGCTGCCCAGGCTCGTGGACAGGGCGCTGCGCCGGCAGAACGGCGTCATGCGCGGGTTCGCCCTCAGGCCCTGAGCCCCCGCCCGGCCGACATCCCATTGTCACCTCTCTCGGAGTAATCACGATATGATCAGAAAGACCCTCACCGGCCTCCTGGCCGCCCTTCTGACCCTGGGTGCAGCGGCGCTGCCGGCGGACGAGGCGACCCTGGAAGCGCTCCGGCCGCTGCAGCAGCGCTGGGCCCAGATCAAGTACCAGACGCCCCCCGACCGGCAGGTGGAGGCCTTCGAGGTCCTGGCCCGGGACGCGCACCAGGTCAGTGCCGACAACCCCGGTGCCGCCGAGCCCCTGGTGTGGGAGGCGATCATCCTCAGCACCGAGGCCGGCGCCAAGGGCGGACTCGGGGCGCTGGGGCTGGTCAAGCGCGCCCGGGAGCTTCTCGTGCAGGCGGAGCGCATCGATCCCGACGCGCTGGACGGCTCCGTGTACACGAGCCTGGGGAGCCTCTACTACCAGGTGCCGGGCTGGCCGCTCGGGTTCGGAAACGACGGAAAGGCCCGCGACTACCTCCGCAAGGCCCTGGCCGTCAATCCGGACGGAATCGACCCGAACTATTTCTACGGGGACTTCCTGATCGAGGAAGGGGAGTACGCCGAGGCGGTGAAGGTGCTCGAGCACGCCCTGGAGGCACCGCCCAGGCCCGGGCGCGAGCTGGCGGACTCCGGCCGGCGCGAGGAGGTGCGGGCCGCGCTGTCGAAGGCCCGGGCCGAGCTCTGACGAAGGGCCTCCGGGGACAGGCGGCTGCCCCCTCAGTGCCCGCGCCGGGCGGCGACGCGCAGGCGCAGGGCGTTGAGCTTGATGAAGCCCTCGGCGTCGCCCTGGTGGTAGGCCCCCTGGTCCTCCTCGAAGGTGGCGATGGACTCGTCGAAGAGGCTGTCGGACTCGGACCTGCGCCCCGCCACGCTGACCCCGCCCTTGTAGAGCTTGAGCCGCACCACGCCGTTGACGTTGCGCTGGGACTGGTCGATGGCGGTCTGGAGCATCTCCCGCTCCGGGCTCCACCAGTAGCCGTTGTAGATGATCTCCGCGTAGCGCGGCATGAGCGCGTCCTTGAGGTGGGCCACCTCACGGTCCAGCGTGAGGGACTCGATGGCGCGGTGGGCCTTGAGCATGAGGGTGCCTCCGGGGGTCTCGTAGCACCCGCGCGACTTCATGCCGACGTAGCGGTTCTCCACGATGTCCAGCCGGCCGATGCCGTTGGCCCCGCCCAGCCGGTTCAGGGCGGTGAGCACCTGGGCGGGGCTCAGGCGCTCCCCGTCGATGGCCACCACGTCGCCGCGCTCGTAGGTCAGCTCCACGTATGTGGGGGCGTCCGGGGCCTTCTCCGGCGATACGGACCAGCGCCACATCTCCTCGGCGGGCTCGTTCCAGGGGTCCTCCAGGTCGTAGCCCTCGTAGGAGATGTGCAGCAGGTTGGCGTCCATGGAGTACGGCGACTTGGTGCCGCGCTTCATCTCCACCGGAATGCCGTGCTGCTCGGCGTAGCCCATGAGCTTCTCGCGCGAGAGCAGGTCCCACTCCCGCCACGGGGCGATGATGCGGATGTCGGGGCGCAGGGCGTAGGCCCCGAGCTCGAAGCGGACCTGGTCGTTGCCCTTGCCGGTGGCACCGTGGGCGATGGCGTCCGCGCCCGTGGCGTTGGCGATCTCCACCAGGCGCTTGGCTATCAGCGGCCGCGCGATGGAGGTGCCCAGCAGGTACTCGCCCTCGTAGATGGCGTTGGCCCTGAACATCGGGAAGACGAAGTCGCGGACGAACTCCTCGCGAAGATCCTCGACATAGATCTCGCGCACCCCGAGCTGCTGGGCCTTGGCCCGCGCGGGCTCCAGCTCCTCGCCCTGGCCGATGTCGGCGGTGAAGGTCACCACCTCGCAGCCGTAGACGTCCTGCAGCCACTTCAGGATGATCGAGGTGTCCAGCCCGCCCGAGTAGGCGAGCACCACCTTCTTAACGTCGGATTGCGACATCGCTCACTCCCCGTCAGTGTCCGCGCAGGAGCGCGGAAAAGCGGGGGATTATAACCCGGATTCTGCGCGGGCCGGCGGCTCGTCGGCGGGCTCGACGGCAGATACCGGCTTCGCCGCCGAGCGGTCCTGACGCTCCTGGCGGCGCCAGCGAGCGACGATGTCGTCGACGTCCAGGTCCTCCGGTCCGCCTTTCCAGAAGCTGTAGAAGTCCGTGTCCTCGGAATTGGGCGTGGGGCTGGGCCTGAACACCTGGAACCGAGTGGGCACCGGGATGGACTCGCCCAGGGCCAGGCACTCGCCGCGGCCCAGGGCGGAGAGGGTGTCGATCAGGTCGCGCTCGGCGTCCGGCACCAGGTCGCGCACGTACTCCTGGTCGTCGGGGTTGGTGATGCGCAGGCACAGGAAGTTGCCGCACTGCGCCAGCACGGTCTCGGACAGCTCGTGGGGGCGCTGGCTGACCACGCCCAACGCCACCCCGTACTTGCGGCCCTCCTTGGCGATGCGCTCCATGGCCCGGCGGGTGGCCTCGTACTGGGTGTGGCCCGTGCCGGCCCGCGGGATGTAGGAGTGGGCCTCCTCGCAGACCAGCAGGATGGGAAACTCCCGGTAATGGGGATTCCAGTAGTTGAACTCGAAGGCAAGCCGCCCGATCTGCGCCGAGACCGTCGGGCGCACGTCGAACGGCACCGAGCTCAGGTCGATCACCGTGAGCTGGCGGCGCGGCTCGCCCAGGCCGACGAAGTCGCGCAGCAGGTCGGTGAGCGTCTCCGAGGACTTGCGGTGCTTGGGCTTGAGCAGGAAGTCGTAGCGTATGTCGTTGAAGCGGCTCTGCAGCTTGATCAGGAAGCTGTCGAACTTGCCGAACAGGGGCCCCTTCTTCTTGCCGAAGTCCGTGGTGTACTCGTTGGCGTGCTTGAAATGGCGGTACAGATCCACCAGGGAGAAGTAGACCGGCGAGTCGATGGAGATCTTCGGCAGGTCGAGGTGCCGGTTCTCCTTCTTGCGCAGCGAGTGGACCACGTCGCGCAGGAAGGCGATCTGGGTCGAGGCCTCCTTGTCCTCCTTGTCGATCAGCAGGTCCACCAGCTCCGAGTAGGTGAGCAGCCAGTAGGGGATCTCGAGCTCCCGGGCGTCGATGTAGCGGTAGATGTTCGGATCGAACGCCGACTGCAGCGCGCCCGTGTTGTCCTTCCAGCAGTACTCCCCATGGAGGTCGAGCAGGATGACGTGGGCGTTGGGCATGACCTGCACGGTGCGCTGGATCAGGCTTGCCACGGTCCAGGACTTGCCGGCCCCGGACTGGCCCAGGATCGCGAAATGCCGGCCGAAGAACTTCGCCGGCTCCAGGCTGACCTCCAGGGTGGGCCTCGAGGGCAGATAGCCGACCGTAAAGCCCTTGTCGTAGTAGCGGGCGAACAGGGAGCGGATCTCGTCCTCGCCCACCACGTGGACCTCCGCACCCGGACTGGGGAA
>JASFUT010000080.1:0-11581 GCA_050050175.1 Chromatiales bacterium | reverse complement strand
GGTCACGCGGTGGAAGGCCCCGTCGACGCGGATGACCGCCCCCGGGGCGAACGGGTGAAGGTCAAGGGCCCCGTAGTCGAGCTGGTGGCGGGCCTCCGGGTACCAGGTCTGGAGCACCTGGAACCCCCGATCCAGCAGGAAGCCGTCGAGGCGGTCGGTGCGGATGCGGCCCCCCGGGGCGTCCGCCGCCTCCAGGACCAGGGGCTCGACGCCGAGCCTCACCAGCTCACGGGCGCAGGCAAGCCCCGACAGACCGGCTCCGACGATGAGGACGTCGGCGCGCTTCACGCCATCGCCTCCCGGAGCCGGTTGGCTGCCCGGGCGACGGCGCTGCGCTTCCCGGTGTTCAGGCGCTCGAGGTTGCGCCACTGCTGGGCGGTGCGGGGATGCCTCGAGAAGCGGTCCCGGTGGCGGATCAGGAAATCCCAGTAAAGGGTGGTGAAAGGGCAGGCATCTCTGCCCGTGGCCTGTGCAGGGTTGTAACGGCAGCCCCTGCAGTAATTGCTCATGCGCTGAATGTAGCGCCCGCTGGCCGCATAGGGCTTGGACGCCATGAGCCCGCCGTCCGCGTGCTGGGACATGCCGAGGGTGTTCGGGACCTCCACCCATTCCACGGCGTCCACGTACACGGCGAGGTACCACCGGTGCACCTGGCGCGGCTCCACCCCGAGCAGCAGGGCGAACAGGCCCGTGACCATGAGCCGTTGGATGTGGTGGGCGTAGCCGTACTCCAGGGTCTGCCCGATCGCGTCGGCCAGGCAGGCCATGTCCGTCTGTCCGGTCCAGTAGAAGTCCGGCAGCGGCCCGTGTGCATCGAGCGCGTTCCAGTCGAGCCAGCCCGGCATGTGGTGCCAGTAGAGCCCTCGGACGTACTCACGCCAGCCCAGGATCTGCCGCACGAAACCCTCCACGGACTCGATCGGTGCGCCGCCGCCGAGGAGGGCGTCCTCGGCCCTCCGGATGACCTCCAGGGGACGAAGAAGGCCCAGGTTGAGTGCCGCGGCGAGGCGGGAGTGATAGAGCCAGGGCTCGCCCGACCAGAGCGCGTCCTGGTAGGCGCCGAAAGCGGTGAGCCGCTGCTCGATGAACGCGTCCAGGGCCTCTCGGGCCTGATCCCGGGTGAGGGGCCAGTCGAACCGGGAGAGGCTGCCAGGGTGATCCGGGAAGCGGTCCTGGACCAGCCGGAGGACCCTGCGGGTCGTGCGGTCGGGCGGGAAGCCGGCGGGCTCGGGAGGCGAGCCGGGGCCCTCCTTGCCGAAGGGGCGACGGTTCGCCCTGTCGTAGTTCCACTCGCCGCCCGCGGGGTGCTTCCCGTCCATGAGCACGTCGTGGCTGCGGCGCATCCAGCGATAGAAGTGCTCGAGTTGCAGCACCTTGCGTCCCTGTGCCCAGCTGTCGAAGGCGTCAAGGCTGCAGAGGAACCGGTCGTCCGGTGCGACGTCGAGGGCGATCCCCGTGCTGCGACAGACGGCCTCGATGGATTGGCGCACGCGCCAGTCGCCGGGCTCGGTCATGGCCACCCGGCCCGGGCGGATGGACCTCAGGTCGGCCGACAGCGTTTCTGCGAGGGTGGCGTGGGGATTTGTCTCGAGCCTGTGGTACCGGACCGGCACCCCGAGCTCGCCCAGCGCCGCTGCGAACTGCCTCATGGCCGCGAGGAAGAGGGCGATCCGCGCCTTGTGCGACCAGACGTGAGTGGACTCCTCGGCCACCTCCGCCATCCACACCCTGTCTCTTTGCGGGTCGATATCCGCCAGAAGCGGGGAGTCGATATCCAACTGGTCGCCGAGAACCAGGACGAGGCGCCCGACGCTTGACGATGAGGACATGGAGAGAACCGACGGCCCGCCGAGCGGGCCGTCGACCGGTCTTTACTCCACCACCACGCTGCCGCGCATCGAGGGGTGGATGGAGCAGTAGTACTCGTAGGTGCCAGGCTCCTCGAAGGTATGGGAGAAGCCCTCGCCGGCGCTCAGCCGCTTGGATTCGAAGCCCCCGGCGGTCGCGCTCTTGACGATATGCGGCATGCGGTCCTGCTGCTCCCATCGGACGGTCTCCCCCGCCTCGATACGGAGCGTGGACGGTGCGAAGCGCATGCCGCTGATGGTGACATCGGCGGCATTGTCGGTCTGTTGCGATTCGGTTGCCTCCCGGGATGTCTGGCCGTACCGCTGTGCCGTGCTCCCGGATGCGGGCTGTCCGTAGCTCCCCCGTGCCGGGTAGCCCATCGGGCCGGCGGGCGGCATGGCGGGGCGCATGGGGGCGCCGTAGCCGGGTCCGTACATCGGGGGAGCACCGTACGGCCCGTAGCCGGGGTAGCCCCCGGCCTGTGCGGACGCGGCGGCGCCTCCCGACAGGACGATGGCGGCACTGAGAACGATCTTCCTGGTCGCGCGGGATAGCATCGGTTGCCTCCTCGATGTGAGTCCAAGGATCCGGCCCCGTTCCGGAGCCGCTGGGGGCGGTGCAGCCGCCCGTTCTCCGGACATGCCGCCGACCGACCGTCTTTCAACCGCACGGAGACTGTATAATATCTGTATAAGCGCACCCCAGGTCAGCCGAGCCACCTCACCAGGTAGTAGATCCTCTGACTCTCGGAGGATACCGAGGGTCCGTAGACCACGGCCGGATGGATGTTCCTTTCCGGGTCCGCGCCCCGGCGGGCGGCAGCCTCGTCCTGCACCGGCGTCACGCAGCCCTCGGGAAAACGCATCCGGCCCTTCCTCGGGGCTCGTACCAGCGCATAGCGTTCCTGCAGCGAGGTGGACTCGGGGTCGACGATCACGTTGGGCATGGTGCTCTCCTGCGCGATTCCGCGTCGGTCCCATGATAACGCCCGGCCTTCCTTGTGGTTGGGCCACATCCCTGTAACATGGGCTCGCCCATGTCCAAAGTCGCCTTCGTCCCCCGTCTCATGCGCTCCCTCGCCCTCGCGGGCCTGCTGGGGTGCGCCACCGCCCCGGCCAGCGAGACCGACAACTTTACGGTGCGCCACTGGTCGATCCCCGATGTGGCCGGGCCCCTCAACCGGCGGACCAACGAGCTGCTGGACGAGGCGATCGCCCAGGCCAATGCCCGTCCCGAGCTGCCGCTGGGTCTCGATCGGCTCGTCGGCGACCCCGGCTGCAACCTGGCGAGGCTCTACGCGGCCATCAACGACCGGATGGGCGGGCCGCTGGTGGGCGCACTGGAGGAGTACGCCAACAACTCCGCCGCTCTGCCCCAGCGCAGGCTCACCCGGCGCGAGAGCGTCTACCACGCCTTCCGGATCTTCGAGGCGCCCAGCCTCGGCGGGGAGATCGGTCGGCTTGCCGCCGTGGTCAACCTGAACGGTCAGCTGATCGGCGCCGACAAGCTCGGGCACTTCTTCTCCCAGGGATACGCTTACTTCGAGAAGGCGTATCTGCAGGGCTATGGGCTGGACGCCGCCCTCGACTACGGTGAGTGGAGCGAGCGCACTTACTACGGGGCGCTGCTCACCGGGGTCTACTCCTATGCGGATCTGGCGGCCAACTTCGACGGCATGCGGTTCTGGATCCACCTGCTCAAGGAGAACCCCGATCCGCTCGGTGAAGACGGCCGGATGCCTTACGTGAGCTGCTTCCAGCAGCACTGGGTGAAGAACCGCGACTTCGACTGGAAGGCCTACGTGGATTCCGCCTGGGACGAGGCGGTCAACTGCAATCTGTTCAGGAACCGCCAGCTCGCGGCCAAGGTCCGGCGGGCCATCAAGGCCCTCGAACGGCGTTACGGCGAGCCCCTTGGCTGCCCCGTCAGCCGCCGCTCGGAGCGCTCCCTCCGGGCCAAGTACGGTCCCTACTACGACCGCCTGGTGAATCTGGAGGGGCATGGGGTGATCAGCGCCCTGCCCTGGCTGACGTCTCTGGCCTCCGGTGAGGACGCCGCCCCCTGAGGCCGGTCCGTGCTCGACCGCATCCTGCTCATCGTCTTTCCCCTGTTCGCGGTGGTGGCTGTCGGGTTCCTGTACGCCCGGCGCCATCGTCCGGACATGTCCGCAGCGACCCAGATCAACATGGGGGTCTTCGTCCCCGCATTGGTGTTCTCCGCACTCTCCACGCGGGGCGGCGACCTGGGCGACTATGCCGTCCTGACCGTCGCCGGCATCGCGCTGGTGCTGGGCTCCGGTCTGGTCGCCTTGCCTCTGGCCCGACTGCTTCGCATACAGGCGCGGACCTTCGTGCCGCCCATGATGTTCGTCAACTCCGGAAACATGGGAATTCCGCTCCTGGTGCTGGCATTCGGCGAGCAGGCCATGCCGGCAGCCGTGGTGCTGTTCCTGCTGGAGAACTTCCTGCACTTCTCCCTGGGCATCTGGATGCTGGACCAACGGGCCGATCTGCTCGGGGTCCTGCGCACCCCCGTAATGCTCGCCTGTATCGCCGGCCTCGGCGTCAACGCTGCCGGTATCGCGCTCCCCCAGGGGCTCTCGACGGCTATCGACATGCTGGGCCAGGTCGCCATCCCGCTCATGCTGTTCACCCTCGGGGTGAGGCTGATCGACGTGGACCTCGGGGACTGGCGGGTGGGGCTGACGGGTGCGCTGGTGAGGCCGCTGGTGGGCGTGGCACTGGCCTGGGGGCTGGGCACCGCGCTCGGACTGCCCGATCAGCAGGCGGCCGTCCTCATCCTGTTCGGCGCCTTGCCGCCGGCGGTCATCAACTACGTCTTCGCCGAGCGTTACGACCAGGAGCCGCGGCGGGTCGCCTCCATCGTGCTGCTGGGCAATGCCGCCGCGGCCATGACCCTGCCATTGGCGCTGCTGCTGGTCCTCTGAGGCCCGCGGGCGCGGTCAGCCACCGTCCTCCGGTGCCCCGGGGGAGGGCACGGGGACGCCCGGCGTCCGCCCGGCCATCCAGGAGCGCAGCCGGGCGTGGATGCTCTCGTGGAAGGAGAGCAGGCAGGGGATCACGATCAGCACCAGGACGGTCGCGAAGGCCAGCCCGAAGGCGATGGAGGTGGCCATGGGAATCAGGAACTGGGCCTGGAGCGAAGTCTCGAACAGCAGCGGCATGAGACCCGCGATCGTCGTGAGCGAGGTCAGCAGCACCGCCCGCAGGCGCTGGCAGGCGGCCTCGACCAGGGCGTCGCCGACCTCCATGCCCTCGCCGCGCAGGCGCTTGTAGAAGCTGACGAGGATGATGGAGTCGTTGACCACGATTCCCGAGAGCCCGAAGAAGCCGAACAGGGACAGCACGGTGAGGTCCAGGCCCATGACCAGGTGCCCCAGCAGCGCGCCGATCAGGCCGAAGGGGATGGCGGTCATGACCACGAGGGGCCATCCGTAGGAGCCGAACACCCAGGCGAGCACCAGATAGATCAGGACCAGTCCCACGACCATCCCCTTGCGCATGTCGTCGAGGGTCTCGCGCTGGTCGGCGGAGCGGCCCTCGAAGGAGTAGTCGATGCCGTAGCGCCGGGTCAGGTCCGGCAGGACCTGGCCCTCCAGGGCGGCCAGGACGTCGTTCTCGTTGCTCACCGCCCTGTCCACGTCGGCCGTGACCTCGACGGCGAGCTGACCGTCGGCATGGCGCAGGGCCTCGAAGCCCTGGCGCGAGTCCCACTCGGCGACCGTGGACAGCGGCACGAAGTCGCCGGCGGGCGTTCGGATGTTCAGCCGCTGAAGGCTGCTCAGGCGGTCACGCTCGGCCTCCGGCAGCTGAACCCGCACCTCCACCTCGTCCGGGCCGTCCTGGAATATCTGCACCAGTCGGCCGTCGAAGGCCGTGCGCAGCTGGCGGCCCAGCTCCTGAACCGTGAGTCCCAGGGCCTCGCCGGCGGGCGAGAGGGAGTAGATCAGCTGCTCCCGGCCGTAAGGCATGTCATCCTGGATCTCGCTGACGCCCGTCATCCCCTTGAGGGCCTCGCCGAGCTCCAGCGCCGCGCCCTTCAATGCCGCCGCGTCGGTCCCCGTCAACCGCACGGTCACGTCCCGCCCCGGCGGGCCGGCCCGCCGGGAGGTGATGGTGAAGCTCTCCATGCCCGCGGGCTCGTGGATGCGCTGGCGCCAGGCGCGGATGAGCTCCTCGTTGCGCACGTCGCGGGCGTCCGGCTCGACCAGCTCCACCATCATGGACCCGAGATGGTCTCCGCGGGCCTGGCCGCCGTGGGCGTCGCCGGACTTGGTGCCGTGGCGCGTGATGGCGAGATTCACCAGACGGTCGTCTCCCAGCGCCCGGTCGGTCTCGCGCAGCGTCTCCCCCAGATGCTCCAGGAAGGCGTCCACCGTCCCCCGGGCGGTGCCGGCGGCGAAGCTGGCGTTGGCGAAGAGCACCTGCGGCTCGGGGGACGGAAAGAAGGTGAAGCTCAGGCGGCCTCCCACGAGCAGCCCGGCCACGGCGATCAGCAGGGCCACGGCCAGTGCGATGGTGGCGCCCCGCCATTCGATGGCCAGGCGGACCAGGGGGCGGAAGAAGCCGTCGCGCAAGCGCACGAAGCCGCGGTCCAGGCGTGCCCGCAGGGAGGCGGGGCGGACCTCGTGCATGTGCAGGAAGGAGTGGCGCAGGTGGCCGGGCAGGACCAGGAAGCTTTCGATCAGGGAGGCGAGGATGACGCTGATGATCACCAGCGGGATGGAGAACAGGATGTTGCCGATGATGCCGCCGACCATCATCAGGGGGATGAAGGCCGCCACGGTGGTGAGCGAGGAGGCCATGACGGGGGGGAGCATGCGACGGGCCCCGCCCTCCGCCGCGAGCAGGGGATCCTCGCCCATCTGGTGGTGGGCCAGGGCGTCCTCGCCGACCACGATGGCGTCGTCCACGATGATCCCCAACGCCATGATCAGTGCGAACAGGCTGATCATGTTGATGCTGCCCCCGGCGAGGAACAGGATGAACAGGGTCGCCATGAAGGACACCGGGATGCCCACCGCCACCCACCAGGCAACCCGTCCGGTGAGGAACAGATACAGGATGATCACCACCAGGGCCAGGCCGCCCAGCCCGTTGGTGACCAGAAGCATGATGCGCTCCCTGATCAGCTGCCACGACTCGTCGTAGACCTCCAGCTCGATGCCCGGGGGCAGGCGGGGCCGGGTGTCGGCCAGCCAGTCGTCCAGGGCTGCCGCGGCCTCGAACGAGTCTCCGGTCTCGGCGCGCTTGAGCGCGAGCTCCACCGCGGGCTTGTCACCCACCGTCAGCGTGACCTCGCCGTCGCGCGCCCGCCGCTCGATGTCCGCCACCGCGCCGAGGTCGATGCGGCTGTCGCCCTCGGTCACGGCGGGCAGGCGCGCATATCCCCAGGCGTCGCGGCGCTGGTCCAGGCTGCGCAGCTCCCGGGACCCGTCGGCCTCGCCGAGCACGCCCGCGGGCTGGTCCTGGCTCAGGGCGCCGACCCTTTGGGCCACCTGGTCCAGGCTCAGCCGCAGCTGCTCCAGCGTCGCCGAGTCGATCTCTATGGCGATCTCCTGCTCGGGCAGCCCCTCGATGTCCACCTTGTCGATGCCCCGGGCGAGGAGCTCCGCCTCGAAGGTGCGCGCCAGGTCGCGCAGCTCGTCCGGGTCCCGGGGACCGGTCACCAGCAGCCGGGCCACTGGCTCGTAGCGCATGGCCCGGCCGACCTCCGGCTTCTCCGCCTCCTGCGGCAGATTGCGGAACTCGTCCACCAGACGGCGCGTCTGGTCGAGCGCCAGCACCGGGTCGGTGCCCTCTTTGAACTCCAGCGTGATGGAGGAGACACCGAGGGCCGAGGTGGAGGTCATCTTGTTCAGGTTGTCGACGTTCTTCAGCCGCTGCTCCAGCGGATTGGTGATGCCGTCCTCGATGTCCTCGGCGCTCGCGCCGGTCCAGACCACCCGGGTGGTGACGATGTCGAGATTGAAGTTGGGAAAGAACTGGACGTTCATGCGGTCGAGCGCGAAGGCGCCGGCCAGGAGCATGATCATCATCAGCAGGTTCGCGGCCACCGGGTGGTGGGCGAATATCCCGAGCAGATCGGTGCGGTGGCGCATCAGGGGCCGACCGCCTCGGCCCGCAGGCCGGTCACGGCGTTAGGCAGGTGCGTGGTGACCACGCGGTCGCCGTCCTGGATCGCCTCGCTGCGCACGAGCAGCCGCTCCTCGCCGTCGCCCGTCGTATAGCTGCCCAGGGCTTCCACCCGGATACCGCGCATGCGCCCGTCCTCCAGCAGATACACCCGGTCGTCGCCGTAGAGGGCCTGGTAGGGCAGGGCCACGGCGTTCTCGCGCTCGGGCCGCCGCAGCTCAAATTGCAGCATGTCGCCCAGGCGCAGCCACTCCCGCCCCTCGTCCACGGCAAAGAGGCCGTCCACGCCCCGCGGGTCCGCCTGGCCGCTCAAGCGGTCGAGATGAAGCCTCAGGGCAGCGCTGCCGAGCCGCCCTGCCCCCCGGATGGTCTCGCCGCGGCGCAGGGCGTCCACGAGCTCGCCCCGGTAGGGTGCCGGGATGCGCGCGCGCACCTCCAGGTCCTGCGGCGCGTAGAGCTGGACCAGCACGTCGGAGCGCCGCACCCGGTCGCCCGCGGCCACGGCGACCCGGGAGACGATGCCGTCGAAGGGCGCGGTCACCAGGCTGCGCGCCTTCTCGAGCTCGATCTCGGAGAGTCGCGCGCGCGCCCGCTCGAGGCGCGCCTCGAGCTGCTTCATCCGGGATGAGTGGTCACGGACCTCGTTCTCCCGGGTGATCACGGTCAGTGCCTGGCGGGCCAGGTTCTGGCGGGCCTCGTCCAGCGACGAGTCCGAGCCCAGGTTCTTCGTCTTGAGGCGCTCGGCGCGCTCGACTGCGGCCTGGGCGAGCGCCATGATCTCCTTCTCCCGCTTGAGCGCCTGCAGATTGGCGCTGTGGCGGGTCCCCTCGCTCTGGATCTGCGCCTCGAGCTCCTGCACATCGGCCCGGGCCTGGGCGACCCGGGGCTCGAAGTCGCGCGGGTCCAGGCGCACGAGGATGTCCCCGCTCTCGACCCGGTCTCCCTCGCGGGCCGCGACCATCTCGACGATGGCGTCGCCGGGCGCGGCGGCGTTGAGCAGGCCGGGCGTCTCGACCTCGCCGTAGAGGGTGAGGCTTGGGGCGCGTGTGGCGGGACTCGCCTCCAGGACCTCGACGCGCCAGACACGCTCGCTGATCTCCGCGGGCGGCTGCTCGGCCCGTGTCAGCTGCAGCAGGGCGAAGACGGCTGCGCCGCTGAGCAGCAGGGCCGCCGGAATGACGGTCTTCTTGTCGAGATTCAACGCTCGGGCCGTCCGTTGTCAGTCGCTGGGGCGGGAGAGGGAGAGGCGGAGGTTGACGGGCCCTGGGTGAGACCCGCCGTCCCGCCCGCGAGTTCCGATCAGCCCGCTATGATAGCCGACCCGGGGCCCCGGGTCCTTACGAGGGGCGGGATAAAGGCCGGGCGCCGACGCGGTACGCCCGGGTGCGAGGCCGCGTTAGACTGTGGCCTGACCGAGCTCGGCCGAATGGGGATTGCCTAAAGTGCCCGACGGCGCCAGACGGGACCTCGCGCTCATACTGACGGTATTGGCGGCGGGCCTCTGGGTGGGGCATCTGACGGATGCGCCCTGGCTCTGCCTGTGGCTCGCCACGGCGGGTCTGCTCGTCTTTCATCTCTACCGACTCTATCGCCTCGCCCGGCTGCTCGGCAGGAACGCCCGTCCGGCCGAGCCCTTTCCCGGCGGGCTCTGGGGCGGAATCCACCGTGGCGTGCGGCGGCTGCAGGAGCGCAGCCGCAAGCGCAAGCGGGGGCTGGCCCGGTTCGCCACCCGTTTCCGTGAGGCGGCCTCCGCGGTGCCCGACGCCCTCGTCATCCTGGACAAGCAGCAGCGGGTCGAATGGGCCAACCCGGCGGCGGAGGCGCTCCTCGGGATCGACTGGCCGGAGCACGAAGGCCGCCCCCTGCGGCTGTTCCCGATCTACTCGATGCTCCAGGAGGCGATCGACGCGGCGGATTACGGCGATCCGTTCGACCTGTGTCCCCCGCAGAACGAGGCACTCGTGCTCTCGGTGCGTATCGCTCCTTTCGGGGGAAAGAAGAGTCAGCGCCTGATCGTGGCCCGGGACGTCACCAAGGTCTACCACCTCAATCAGATCCGGCGGGACTTCGTGGGCAACGTGTCCCATGAGCTGCGCACCCCGCTCACCGTTATCAGCGGGTTCCTGGAGAACATGCTCTACGAGCCGGACGGGCGCGCGCCCGGCGGGGCGGTGGATCTGATGTATCAGCAGGCCCAGCGCATGCAGATCATCGTCGAGGACCTGCTGACCCTCTCCCGGCTGGAGCTCGACGACAAGGCCAGCGACCTGGAGCCGCTGGATCTGTCGGCGCTGGTCACGGAGGTGGTCGAGGAGGCGCGGGCGCTGAGCGCGGAGCGGGGCCACCGCTTCGAGACGGACCTGGACCCGCAGCTGCTGGTGCAGGCCAACGAGGGCGAGCTGCGCAGCGTGGTCGCAAACCTGCTGTTCAATGCGGTGATCCACACACCGCCGGGCACCCGCGTCCTCGTGTTCTGGGGCCGGGACGACACCGGCGCCATCCTGGCCGTGATCGACGAGGGTGCCGGCATCCCGGCCGAGCACCTGCCTCGTCTGACGGAACGGTTCTACCGGGTGGACAAGGGGCGTTCCCGCCAGTCCGGGGGGACGGGCCTGGGGCTGGCGATCGTCAAGCATGTGCTCTCCCGACACGGGGCGGAGCTGCGCATCGCAAGTCGGGAAGGGGAGGGATCGAGCTTCCGGTGCTACTTCCCGCCAGAGCTGCTGGTCGTCCGGGAGGAGGACGTCGCCTCGGCTGGGCGGGCCGAGGGGGGGTGACGCCCGCGGCCCCGCGTCGGCGGGGCCGCGCCGCCGGCCCTCAAGGCGGCTGCGGGCCGGTTTCGCCGGGTCGCTCGTCATCGGCCCGGAAGACGCGGCTTTCCGGGTAGAAGGCCATCCACGTGAACCAGTACCCGGTGGTGGCGGGCAGTGGCTCGCCGCCGGCGGCGAGCGCTCGGGCGCGGCCGTGGCGCTCGTCGAAGTGGATCTCCACGGGTACGCCTCCCACCCGGTCCCGAAGGCGCGTCGTGACAAGGGACAGCTCGGAGGTCGTGACAAGGGTCAGCTCGGAGAAGGGATGGACCCGGGCATCACCGCCGATGCGCAGCCCCAGCACGGGCTCCTTGGGGTGGTAGCGGCGTGGCGGAACGCCATCCCGGTCCCGCACAGCGGACAGTAGCTGACCACCAGCCGGTCCCCGCCGGAGCGATCGTTGACGATCTCGTGGTAGTTCAGGGTCTTTACCGGGTAGGCGCGGGCGAGGCCCCCGTTCTCCAGGCCGAGCACCCGGTCTTCCGGCTCCAGGTAGTGCGGGTCGTCCGCGGGCAGAAAGGCGGGCCGGTTCAGAGCGGGGACCCCGTCCCGGGGCGGTCCTCCGTTGTGGATCTCATCGGCCGGAACCAGCGCGCCGTCGAGGTCGAAGCCGTTCGGTCCCGTGGCGCTCGTCGACGCCCCGTATCGGGCGAGCACCAGCACTGCGAGCAGACCGTATATCAGCGGGCGGGCGGCGCGGTGACGGATCAGCGGCGGATTCAGACGTACCATGCAGGAGGAGACCCGGGCTCCGGGCCAGGTCTTTCC
>JASFUT010000079.1:0-11625 GCA_050050175.1 Chromatiales bacterium | reverse complement strand
CTCGAGGCGGGCACCGGGGCGGTGCACACCGCACCGGGGCACGGCCTGGAGGACTACATCGTCGGGCAGCGCTACGGCCTGCCGGTCGACAACCCGGTGGGCGGGGACGGGCGCTTCGTGCAGGGCACGGAGCTGTTCGCGGGCGAGCATGTCTTCACCGCCAACGAACGGGTCCTCGATACGCTCAAGGCGCGCGGTGCGCTGATCCACGAGGAGCGCTTCACCCACAGCTATCCGCACTGCTGGCGGCACAAGACGCCGATCATCTTCAGGGCCACGCCCCAGTGGTTCATCAGCATGGACCAGGCGGGACTGCGCGAGGCGGCGCTGCGCGAGATCGACCGGGTGACCTGGCTGCCCGAATGGGGCGAGGCGCGCATCCGGGGCATGGTGGAGAACCGCCCGGACTGGTGCATCTCGCGCCAGCGCACCTGGGGCGTGCCCATCGCGCTGTTCGTGCACCGCGAGACCGGCGACCCGCACCCGGACACCCCGCGCCTGATCGAGGCGGTGGCCGAGCGCGTGGAGCGCGGCGGTGTCGAGGCCTGGTTCGCCCTGGAGCCCGGGGAGCTGCTGGGGGCCGACGCCGAGCACTACGAGAAGGTTCGGGACACCCTGGATGTCTGGTTCGACTCCGGCGTGACGCACCGCTGCGTGCTGGAGCGCCGCCCGGAGCTCGGCTTTCCAGCCGACCTCTATCTGGAGGGCTCGGACCAGCACCGAGGCTGGTTCCAGTCCTCCCTGCTCACGTCCGTCGCCATGAATGACCGGGCGCCCTACGGAGAGGTGCTGACCCACGGCTTCACCGTGGACGCGCAGGGCCGCAAGATGTCCAAGTCCCTGGGCAACGTAGTCCGTCCTCAGGACGTGATGAAGACGCTCGGGGCCGACATCATCCGCCTCTGGGTGGCGGCCACCGACTACCGGGCGGAGATGGGCGTCTCCGACGAGATCCTCAAGCGCACGGCCGACGCCTACCGCCGCATCCGCAACACCGCCCGGTTCCTGCTCGCCAACCTGGTGGGCTTCGATCCCGCCGAGCACCGGGTGGCGCCCGGGGACATGATCGAGCTCGACCGCTGGGCGGTGGATCGGGCCCACCGGCTGCAGGAGGAGGTCATCGACGCCTACCGCCGCTACCAGTTCCACCTGATCTACCAGAAGGTGCACAACTTCTGCGCGGTGGACATGGGCGGCTTCTACCTGGACGTGATCAAGGACCGTCAGTACACAACGGCCGCGGACAGCCTGCCCCGGCGCTCGTGCCAGACCGCCATGCACCACGTGGCCGAGGCGCTCGTGCGCTGGCTCGCCCCGGTGCTGAGCTTCACGGCCGACGAGATCTGGACGCATCTGCCCGGTGAGCGCGAGGAGAGCGTCTTCCTCGCCGGCTGGTATCAGGGCCTGTTCGCCCTGGACGAGGACGACCCCTTCGACCGGGCCTTCTGGGACCGGATCGAGCAGGTGCGCGAGGCCCTGGGCCCGGAGCTTGAGCGCTTCCGGGCGGCGGGGAACGCGTCGCTGGATGCCGAGCTCGACCTCTACTGCGACGAGGCTCTGGCGGCCCTGCTCGGGCGCCTGGGCGACGAGCTGCGTTTCGCCCTGATCACCTCCGAGGCCCGGGTCCATCCCATGGGCGAGCGGCCGGCGGAGGCCGTGGACACCGGGCTCGACGGCCTGGCGGTGCGGGTCGGCGCTTCGCCCCACGCCAAGTGCGTGCGCTGCTGGCACCACCGCGAGGACGTGGGGCGCCATGGGGCCCATCCCGGCCTCTGCGGCCGCTGCGTGTCCAATGTGGACGGCAGCGGTGAGACCCGGCGGTTCGCCTGACCATGCTGCGATGGCTCTGGCTTTCCCTGGTGGTGGTGGCCCTGGATCAGGTCACCAAGTGGGCGGTCTCCGCCGAGCTGCTTCTCCACCAGCCCGAGCCCGTCCTGCCGTTCTTCAGTCTCACCCTGATGCACAACGAGGGGGCGGCCTTCAGCTTCCTCAGCGACCAGGGGGGCTGGCAGCGCTGGCTCTTCATCGGACTGGCCGGTCTCGTCAGTCTGGGGCTGGTGGTGTGGATGGCGCGACTGCGCGAAAACGAGCGGCTGGTGGCGCTGGCATTCGCCCTGATCCTGGGCGGTGCCCTGGGCAACCTGATCGACCGTGTCGTGCACGGCTACGTGATCGACTTCCTCCTTCTCCACTACCAGCAATGGCACTGGCCGGCCTTCAACCTGGCGGACTCCGCCATCACCCTGGGCGCCGCCCTGCTGGTGATCGACGCCGTGTTTCTGCGCCGGACTGCGGACTGAGCCCCGGGGGGTCGGTTGGACAGCCTAAATCAGAAGTCAGTAACATACTGATTTACTGTCATTTCCCTTGCTTCGGGCGGGGTTGACCGGTATGGTGTCGCGACCTCTAACGCCCTGAAGCGGCTGGCATGTCAACGAAAGGGAGCCTTGATGGAGCGACGCCGAAATCCCCGGGTGCGATGCCGAGTGCCGGTCGAGCTGCACTGCCCCGGCGCGGATAGCAGGATCTCCTGCAAGGTCCGCGACCTGAGCTTTTCCGGTCTCTTCGCCGTCGGGCAGCCTGCCGTGCGCGCCGACGCGCCGGTGGAGATACGCCTGCGTGTGGGCGACAGGCGCCTGACCTTCCGGGCCCGGGTGGCGCGGGTCACCCTCGACGGGGTCGGCGTCGAGTTCGGTACGGTCGATGCCGGGCAGGCCGAGCTCCTGCAGGACGTGATGTGGCCGCGCTGGGACGGCCGCGACATACTCGAAGGGGTCATGATACTGGCCGGAGACGGGGAGATCCGGGACCTGGCGCAGTGGATGCACCTCACCTCAGTGGTCGAGACCTTTCGTCGTCACCTCGCCCATCACTGACGCTGGTCCCTCACCGGGGGCTCCCGAGACTGACCGAGCCTCGCGCGGGCCTCGCACAGCCGCTCGGCGCCGTCCAGCAGTCGAGGTCCGGGGCGCTGCAGCAGATCCGCATCGATGCGGATCTCGGCGGGCCGAGCCCCCGGCCAGGCCGGCGAGCGCCAGATAGGGGCCGGGTCCGCGCCGCTCCCGGCCTCGGGCACCACCACCACCCGCGGTCCCAGGGCGACCAGACTCTCCGTGCTCAGGCTGAGGTTGTCCGTGCGGACCTGCTCGAAGACGTTGCGCAGTCCGCAGAGCGCCATCACGCGGCTGATCAGCGTGTCTCCCCCGACGGTCATCAGGGGGCGGTCCCACAGGGCATAGAAGGCCGGGAGGGGCTTCAGCGCGGCGTATCGTCGGTGCAGCTCCGCCAGGCGCCGACGGAAGCGTTCCGCCGCCTTCCGCGCCGCCGGCCCCGTCCCGACCCGCTCCCCGATCGCCTCCAGGTCGTCGGCCACCTGATCGACGCGGCGGGGGTCGCTGCGGTAGACCTCCACGCCCAAAGAGCTCAGCCACTGCAGGTCCGTCTCCCGGTTGCCCGTGCTCCAGGCGACCGCAATTCCCGGCTCCAGCGCGAGGATGCGCTCGCGGTCGAGGCGGGTGGCGTCGCCGATGCGGGGCAGATTGCGGGCCTGGGGCGGGTGATCGGAATAGGCGACGGCGCCGACCAGGCGATCTCCCCCCCCGGCGGCGAATACGAGCTCTGTGGCGTGCGGCGACAGGGCGATGATTCTCGGGGGGACCACGGGGCGGCCGGCTGCTGGCTGGGCGGCGCCGCCGCCGGAGGCCACGGCCAGGATGAGCGATGCCGCGGCGAGCGCCCGGGTCAAAGTCGGCGGCGGCCCTGGAACGCGAGGGTCGGCGGGCGCTCTCCGTCGCACCGGATCCGGGTGAGGGTCGCGGTCTCCACCGAGATGCGGTAGATCGCGCGCAGCGGGGCCTCCAGCACCTGGGCTACGATTGTGCGGATCACCCCGGCGTGGGTGACCACCAGGATGTGCCGGGCGGGCGGTCCGTCGAGGAGGGCCTGGAAGGCCTCCATCACCCGGGCCCTGAATGCCTCCAGGGGCTCGGCGCCTTCGGGACGGTTGGCGACGGGGTCCGCGTAGAAGCGGGCGATCACCTGCGGGTCCCGGGTGCGCAGCTCCTCCGCGGTGCGGCCCTCCCAGGCGCCGAAGCCCACCTCTCGGAGCCGCTCGTCGAGCCGCAATGGGATGCCCAGGCGGTTGGCCGTCTCCTCGGCGAATGCGCGGCATCGCATCAGCGGCGAGCTGACCACGGCGTCCCAGGGCGCGGGTCCGTGCACGGCGTTGCGCATCTGGGTCCAGCCGCGCTCGCTGAGCGGGTCGTCGATCTGGCCGCGGTAGCGCCGACCGCCGACGGGCTCGCCGTGGCGCATCAGGTCGATCAGCCTGCAATCGTCCACGCCAGCGCGGCCTCAGGATGCCCAGTGCGCGACCGTGGCCAGGCCGAGGACGCCCAGCCAGATCACCACCGAGCGCCAGACCAGGGCGCCCGCACGGTCGATCAGTGCCCGTGGGTCGGCCGCCTCGGCGGCGGTGTCACCGATCCCCAGCGCCGCCGCACCCGTTCGCTCCACGAGCTCGCCGGGGGGCACCCGGGCCGACGCGGCTTCCCGCCAGGCCTCCAGGGTGTCGTCGAAGGATCCGGCCAGCGCATAGCTGGCGGCGGTCAGCCTGGCAGGGATCCAGTCCAGGATGAAGGGCAGGCGGACGGCTGCGGTGCGGAAGCCGCTCTCGAGCTCGCCATGGGCCTGCGCGTGCTCCTCCAGATGGCGGGCCAGGCGGTAGAGCAGGGCGCCCAGCGGGCCGAGTATCAGGAACCAGAAGAGCACCGCGAAGATGCGCGTCAGCGCCTGCGCGGGAATCGCCCGGGTCACCGCCTCCAGCATCGCAGCGCGTCGGGTGGGCGGCTCGTCGCCCAGGATCCCCCGGGCGATCTCGTCACTGTACGGCTCCCGGTCCTCGAAGGCCTCCGTGAAGTCCTGGATCTCGGCATCCAGATTCTGCGGGCCCAGGCAATAGAGCAGCACGGCCGTGCCGAACACCAGATCGGGAATCCCCGCGAGGCTGTCGCCGAGCCAGGCCTGGATCAGCGCGACCACCGCGAGCGGGGGGAGCAGCACCACCACCACGCCCAGCGCCCCCTCGGTGAGGCGCCCGCCGTAGGGCAGACCGCGCAGTCGCCTCAGGTAACGGGGAAACCAGGGCGCCCGGCGCCAATCGTCCTGCTCGATCAGGACGCGCTCCAGAAACAGCGCCAGCAGTGCCACGACGAAAGTCATGGGCGGGAAGTGTCCGGCAAGGGGTGTGGAGATTCAAGCCTCGGCGAGCAGCCGCCGATAGCGCGCCCAGTCGAAACCCGGCCCCGGATCGCGCTTGCGCCCGGGAGCAATGTCGCTGTGGCCCGCGATGCGCTCGGGCGTCACCCGCGGAAAGCGCGCCATGATCTCGCGGGTCGCCGCGACCAGCGTCCTATACTGCGCATCGGTGAAGGTGCCCTCGTCGGTGCCCTCCAGCTCGATTCCGATGGAGAAGTCGTTGCATGCCTCACGGCCCTCGAAGCTCGACGGCCCGGCGTGCCAGGCGCGCCGATCCAGCGGCACGTACTGCACCAGCTCGCCGTCGCGGCGGATCAGCAGGTGGGCCGACACCCGCAGCCCGGCGATCTCGCGGAAGTAGGGGTGTCCGTCCGGGTCGAGCCGGTTCTGGAACAGGGCGTCGATCCAGTGCCCCCCGTACTCGCCCGGGGGCAGGCTGATTGCATGGATGACCAGCAGGTCCACGGGGCACTCGGGCGGGCGCTCGTCCTGGTTCGGCGATGGGCTCTGCCGGGCCATGGGTAGGAGCGCCGCGCTCAAGGTGCCTCCGCAGAGGGTCCCGGAAGCCGTCGCCCCGGCCCGGCACGGGTGGTCTCGAGCCGCCGACAGCCACCCCGGCCGCGGGCGGCGAGCGCCTCCGGTGCCGCGCCTGGGGGGGCCTCGAGCCGGTCGTGGAGCTCGAACCGGTCGATCGGCGCCATCAGTACCTTGCGAGCCCCTTGATCACCAGGTCGGTCATGCTGACGATCCCGATCACCCTGCCCTCATCCACGACCGGGGCCCGGGAGAGATCGAAATGCCCGAACATCCGCGCGGCGTATCGGATGTCCATCGCGGGGGCCACGCTGAGCACGGGCTTGGTCATGATCTCGTAGATGTTGACCCGGTCCGGTGCCCGGTCCTTGGCCAGCACCGCCCGGGCGATGTCGGAGATGAGGACCATGCCGTACTCGTCGTCCGCATGGCGCTTGTTGACGATCAGGCACTTGGTCTCCACGTGGCTCATGGTCCGCAGCGCGTCCTCCACGGTCGCCATGCCCTCGACCATGTCGAACTGCCGCTTCATGACGTCGCGTACACGAACGATCTTCTTCTCCGTCATATCTCTTCCTCCACCACGCTGGAGAGCTCTTTGATCTGGTGGCTGACGCCGACGGCGTCCTCCACGTCGATCTGGAAGGCGATTCCCGTGCCGGGCTCCTCGTCGAACCGGCAGACTTCGGAGATCTTCTCCAGGACCGCGCGGCTCAGGTGCTCCTCCACCAGGAGTATCACCGCGTCGCGCTGGGTCTCCAGGTTCAGCCCGAAGAAGGTCTTGGTCTTCTTGACCCCCTCGCCCCGGGCCTGATTGATGATCGTGGAGCCCTTGGCGCCCGCCTCCCGGGCGGCTTCCAGGACCGCGTTCGTCTGATTGTCCTCGACCAGGGCGATAATGAGCTTGAAGTGCATGGTCAGTGTCCTCGTTCCGGGGAACGGTCGGTCTGTCGGCGGGCGTACCATGCGCCGAGCTGGGCGTAGCCCATGACGCTGATGATGGGAAACAGGCTTGCGAAAGCGATCAGGCCGAAGCCGTCGATGACCGGGTCCCGGCCGGGCACATGGCTCGACAGGCCGAGCCCGAGCGCGGCCACCAGCGGGACGGTCACGGTGGACGTGGTCACTCCCCCGGAGTCGTAAGCGAGGGCGACGATCATCCTGGGTGCATACATGGTCTGGACGATGACCACGGCATAGCCGCAGATGATATACCAGTGCAGCGGCGTGCCGGTGACGATCCGGTAGGTGCCCAGGGCGATGCCGGTCGCCACGCCGATGGCCACGGCCACCCTCAGACCCCAGGTGCCCACGGCGCCGCCGGACACCTGGTTGGCCTTGATCGCCACGGCGATCAGGGACGGCTCGGCGATGGTCGTGGCGAAGCCGATGGCGGCGGCGAACGCATAGACCCAGAGGTAGTGGGTCCAAAGCGCCGGGACGTCCTGTCCCTCGAACCCTAGAAATTCCGGGGCGGTGAGCTGCTGGGCCATCAGCTTGCCCAACGGGAACAGGGCCTGCTGGAGCCCTTCGATGAAGAACGCCAGGCCGACCAGCACATACCCGAGCCCGGCGAGCACCTGGCGCAGTCGCGGTATGGGGCGGCGCAGGACGAAGATCTGGAAGCCGAAGAGGATCGCCGCAATCGGGATGACGTCCCTCAGGGTGGTCAGCAATACGCCGAGGGCCTCCTCCAGCAGACCCGTCATATGAGCATCCCGTAGCCCATGACGAAGATCATCGGCGTGAGGGATGCGAAGGCAATGAGCCCGAAGCCGTCGACCAGGGGATTACGCCCGGCGATGCTCGCCGAGAGCCCGACGCCGAGGGCCGTGACCAGTGGGACCGTGATGGTGGAGGTGGTGACCCCGCCGGAGTCGTAGGCGATGCCGACGATCTCGCGCGGCGCGAACGCCGTCATCACCACCACGCCCAGGTAGCCGCCGACGATAAGGACGTGGATGGGCCATCCTTTGATGATGCGGATCACCCCGACGAGTATGGCCAGTCCCACCGACAGGGCCACGGTAAGTCGAAGGCCGCTGGCGTAGCCCGAGCGGTGTGCAGCGGAGTCCGGGATCATGCCCCCGGCGGCGGCGACCCGGGCGGCCTCTTCGGCGACCGCGATCAGGGCGGGCTCCGCCACCGTCGTGCCGAATCCCAGGGCGAAGGCGAAGGCCAGCAGCCAGGCGAGGCTGCCCTTGCCCGCGAAGTCGTGCGCCATGGACTCGCCGATGGGAAAGAGCCCGGTCTTGAGCCCGTGGACGAAGAGGGTGAGCCCGACCACCACGAGCAGCGTTCCGACCAGCAGTCCCGCCAGGTCGGGCACGGGCTGGCGCAGGACCGCGAGCTGGAAGAACGCGATCACCGCCACGATGGGCGCCAGGTCGCGGAGGCTTTCCAGAAGGGAGCGTCCCAGGAGAGAGAGCAAAGGGCGTGGCTCGGTCCTGCGGTGGAGGGCCAAAAATACACGAGGCCACGGCGTTTGTTAAGCGAGAGCGCCCGGCCGATGCCGGCCGACGTGTCGCAATGTGGAGTAGACAGCGCGGAAGAAAGCCCGTATAGGAGTCTGATTATCGTACGGTTTCATGCTATACATCTGTGTGGCTGGTGGACGGCTCCCCGACGATGGAAGGGTCCCGGGCGCGACGCGCCCGGTGCAGGGGCCCTGTCGAGGGGAGACTGTGATTCGGCTCACGGCCCATAGCCCGTATGGGCGATAGCCTCTAAGATAATAAGGCTGCCAACCCTGCCAGCGGAGGTTCTACTCTCGCGATCCGAACCCGGGAAGGGCCATGCCCGAAGGTGACAACATCACCGATCTGATGCACTCCGCGGCGGCCGCGCGGAGGATGCATCTGTCGGATGCCTCCCGCCGGATCGTCGAGGACTGCCGCCGCATCACCTCCAGGGCCCTCCCTCTGCTGCTCGCCGGGCTGTTCGAAAAGCTCGACGACGCGCTGTTCGACATGGCCGACAAGTCCGATCGCAACGCCTTGCAGACGGTCTACTTCGACGTCATGCGCGAAGTGCGCAAGTCCCGAGTACGCATCGAGCACCGGTTTATGCGGGAGGTCACAGAGGGCTTCGACGCCTTCTGGGCCAGCGGCAGGAAGAGCCCCGGCGGGCCGGCGACCGTCGCCGAGGCGGACATGGCGCTGGTCGAGGAGGAGGACCTCGAGGAGACGCTGGCCGTCAGTAACATGGTCTCCAAAGGTGAGAGCCTCTACCGCCGGGAGATCTACGTGCTCGGGGAGCGCTTCTCCCATCTGGCCAACGGCTTCCCCGTGGACCCCCGGAGCAATCCGCTGGGGCCTTTCCGTCTGTGCGCGGCGTTCCGCGGCTCGGTCAGCATGCTGAACGTCGAGGTCCCCGTAAAGCTCGTCATCTACAAGCTCTTCGACAAGCAGGTCATGCGCTATGTCGGCGGCATGTACGACGAGCTCAACGCCCGTCTGTCCGCGGCCGGCGTCCTGCCCAAGCTGACGCCGAAGGCACGTCGCAATCCGGTCGAGCCCGCCGCGACGGAGCGCGCAGGGACGAGCGCACACCGGGAGACCGGGGAGCCCGGCGGGGGGCCGGCCTCGGGCCGGGCGGGCGACGATGTGCTCGGAACCCTGCGCGGGCTGCTTGACCGGCGCCGCGAGGGGGGTGGGTCGCCCGACGAGACCGCGGCCGGGGCCGGAACCGGGTCTCCGCCGGTGGACGCCGGCGAGCTGGTCGCGGCGCTCTCGAGTCTGCAGGAGGGCGGGATCGGGGCGCTCGAGTACGAGCCGTCCATGGATGAGCTCAAGCCGCTGGAGATTCGCGCCCTGCTCGCCGAGCGCTTCCACATCGGCGGTGCAAAGGACGCCGAGCGTTCCCTGGGACCGCTCGAGGAGGACGTCATCGACGTGACCTCCATGCTGTTCGAGCTCATCCTGGAGGATCCCGCCATTCCGGACGCCCTCAAGGTCCCGATCTCCCGCCTCCAGATCCCCGTCCTGAAGGTCGCGCTGATGGACTCCAGCTTCTTCAGCGACGCAGCGCACCCGGCCCGCCGCCTCCTGAACAACCTCGCCCAGGCATCGGTGGGGTGGGCGGGCGAGGCCGACCCCGAAAGGGACGTGCTCTACGGGAGGATCCAGTCCGTGGTGGACCGGGTGCTGGCCGAATTCAATCGTGACATCCGGATATTCGCCGACCTGGACGAGGAGTTCTCGGCGTTCCTGGAGGCGGAGCACCGCGGCGCCGAGGTTGCCGAGGAGCGCGCATCCCAGGTGGTCAGAGGCAAGGAGCGGCTCGCGGTGGCCAAGCGGCACGTGGGCGAGCAGATCCGGCACCGCCTGGAGGACGCTCCCGGGGCGCCGGCGGTGGTGCGGCAGATCATCGAGGAGGCGTGGAAGGACGTAATGCTCCTGATCTACCTGCGCCAGGGCGGAGAGAGCCCTGAGTGGGGGAGCGCGCTGCGCGTGGTGGATGATCTCATCTGGAGCACCGAGCCCAAGGCCAGCTTCGAGGAACGCCAGGAGCTCCTCAGGCTGATCCCGGAGCTCCTGCGACAGCTCCGCGAGGGCCTGAGCGGCATATCCTTCGACCAGCACCGCATGACGTCCCTGCTCAAAGAGCTCCAGGGCGTCCACATCGCCAGCCTGCGGCCCGGTGCGGCGGCGCCCGAGCCTCCGGCCGTACCGCGCGTCGGGCAGACCCGGGTCGGCGCGTGGGACGCGGATGAGGCGGGGCGGAGACGCGACGAGCTGCCTCGGGGCGCCGATCTGGCGGTGGGGACCTGGCTGGAGCTCGAAGGGGACGACGGACGCACGAGGCGCGCCAAGCTGTCCTGGCGGAGCAGCCTCAGCGATCTCTGCGTGCTGGTCGACCGGCGAGGTGCGAAGATCCTGGATATCGAGCTCCCGGAGCTTGCCGAGCTGATACGCGAGGGCAAGGCGCGGGTCGTCGTCGACACGGACGTGCCCCTGGTCGACCGGGCCCTGACCGCCCTGATGGCCATGCTGCGCGGGGCCTCTCCTCCGGGCGGCACCCCAAGGGCCTGAGCCGTGGCTCCCCGCGCCTCCCGGGCGCGGATGCCTGGCAGGACAGGACCCGGTCAGCGCCCGCCGGGGGTGCCCGTTTCGCAAAGGAGCTGATCGACTGTGAGCCACAACATGCCCCGTCCGCCATCGGCGGATGCCATCCGGGACCAGGTGCGTCTCGCGCTCGAGGAGGATGTGGGCGCGGGAGACCGAACCGCCGAGCTCGTTCCCCCCGACTCCCGGGCCCGGGTGCGGCTGCTGTGCCGCGAAGACGCGGTGCTGTGCGGCGTCGCCTGGTTCGAAGAGGTATTCCGTCAGCTCGACGCGACGGCCTCTTTTGCCTGGCGCGCGGGCGACGCAGATGCCGTGCGGGCGGGCGAGGTCGTCTGCGAGCTGCAGGGCGCCACGCGGGCGCTGCTGACCGGCGAGCGGACCGCCCTCAACTACCTCCAGACCCTTTCCGGGACCGCGACCCTGGCGCGGCGCTACGCCGACGCGGTGGCCGGTACCGGTGTGCTGGTGCTCGATACGCGCAAGACCCTGCCCGGCCTGCGGCGGCAGCAGAAGTACGCCGTGGCCTGCGGCGGATGTGTCAACCACCGGATGGGTCTGTACGACGCCGTGCTCATCAAGGAGAACCACATCGCCGCCGCCGGCTCGATCCCTGCGGCCCTGCAGGCGGCCGCCCGCCTCGCTCCCGACCTGGAGGCGGAGATCGAGGTGGAGGATCTGGCGCAGCTCAACGAGGCCCTGGACGCGGGTGCCCGCCGGGTGCTGCTGGACAACTTCGATCTGGAGGGGCTGCGCCGTGCGGTGGCGGTGA
>JASFUT010000078.1:0-11675 GCA_050050175.1 Chromatiales bacterium | reverse complement strand
CAGGTGCTCGGTGCGCGCGGAGGCGGCGGCCCCGACCATGTCCGGGGCCAGGCACAGCAGGCAGAGCAGAGCGATGGCGCGCAGGCGGGACATGAGCGGATGGGCGGTTCGGAGCAGACTCGGCTGAACGGTCCGGTGGTGCCCGGAGATTAACCCGCCCGCGAGGCGGGCGACAGGGTGAAACAGGGGGTGAAGATTGGGGATATGGACCCGCGCGGCGCCGGACACGGCCGGGTGCGTCGGCGCTTCCAGCGCGCTATCGGCGAAGTCCACCCCGCAGTGTGCTTGAATACCAGCCCATGGATCCTCTGCTCCAGTCGCTCGCCGGCCTGCCTATCGTGTGGGTGGGCTTCCTCGCCAGCGTCGTGGCGGGCGCGGGCACCGTGCTGGGCGCGCTTCCGGTGTTCATCATCCGCCGCCTGTCGCCCCGTGTCGAGGACAGCCTGCTGGGGTTCGCCGCCGGCGTCATGCTGGCGGCCTCTTTCTTCTCGCTCATCCTGCCTGCGCTCGAGGCGGCGGAGGCCTCCTCCGGGCTTCGCACCAGTGCAGCCGGGGTCGTGGTCGCGGGGATCCTGCTGGGTGCCGTGGTGCTCTGGCTGATCCATCGCTACGTGCCCCACGAGCATTTCATCCTGGGGGTGGAAGGCCCTGTGGACCTGGTGGGCCTGAGGCGCGTATGGCTGTTCGTGATTGCGATCACCCTGCACAACTTCCCCGAAGGCATGGCGGTAGGGGTGGCCTTCGGCGGGGAGAATCTGGGCAACGGACTCGCGGTCGCGGCGGGCATAGGCCTTCAGAACATCCCCGAGGGCCTGGCCGTGGCGGTGTCCCTGGCGGCTATCGGCTACAGCCGGAGCGCGGCCTTCCTGGTGGCCGCCCTCACCGGCCTCGTAGAGCCGGTCGGCGGTCTGCTCGGCGTCACCGCGGTGACGGCCGCCGCGGGGCTGCTGCCCTGGGGCCTGGCCTTCGCCGGCGGGGCCATGCTGTTCATCATCAGTGACGAGATCATCCCGGAGACCCATCGGCGGGGATTCGAGGAATCCGCCACTTTCTCTTTGATGACGGGCTTCGTGGTGATGATGTCCCTGGATTTCACTTTCGGCTAGCCGGCTGGGGCGGGCCCCCGCCGCACGGGCATCGGCACCGGGCGGGTGTTGGAGGCGCCGCGGGCCGGAGTCGGACGCTGCGTCGGGGGCCGCGGTCCCGTCAGCGGTTCCTGCGCGTGTCGGCGATGCCCTGGAGGCTCCGGGCGAGCTCTGTTCTGAAGCGGTCCCTGAACTCGGGGCCGTTCTCGCGGCCCTCGAGCAGATTCAGCCGATCCCTGCACTGGACGGCGCGGTGGAGGCACTTGGCCGCCTCGGCGGCGCTGATGCCGCTGCGTCTGGGATCGATCAGCTGCCGCCCCACGACGCTGCAGCAGCTCTCGAACTCCCGCTTCAGGGAGTCTCTGTCCATCGCGCCGATCACGTCGCGCAGATAACGCTGCTCCTCGGACGCCCTGTGCCTGTACATGAGCCACAGGAGCACCAGGGCAATGCCCAGCAGTATGAGAACGATCTCCATCGGCACACCCCGCGGGCCTGCGTGCGGGACAACGAGCGGTCCCGTGCCCCCGCCCCCTCACCGGTTGCAACACGAGGATGATAGCCGGCCCGCCCTTCAGGGGGTGTGAGGCCCTTCCCGGGGAGGCCGGACCCGCGCCCGCCCGCCCCCCAGTCCGGGAACCTCGCCGCCCGGCGCCCCCATGGCGGCCGGGAGCAAGACCCCCGCTCTAGAGCTGCGCCAGCAGCGCCCAGAATATGGCCACCGCCAGGAATATGCCTATGCCGGTCGCCGTGAAGCCGAAGATGTGGGCCTTGCGCATCGTCGACCGGCTCGGCGGGTCGACCAGCCGGCTCTCGAGCTCGCCGTGCTCGACCAGGCGCTCGTACTCCATGGGGCGCTCTTCCTTGAAGCGCTCCAGCGACATGCGCCCGGTGAAGATCACCGGATCCAGGGGGAACACTTCGGGGCGCAGCTGCACGTGGAAGAAGTGGAAGATGAAGATGAACCCGGTTGCCAGCAGCGCCTCCTCGCTGTGGATCACGAAGGCGGCATTCAGCGCCCATCCCGGAAGGAAACGGGTGAAGAAGTCGGGCAGCCAGAGCATGAGGCCCGACAGGCCGATCACCGCCACACCCCAGAACACGGCGAGGTAGTCGAACTTCTCCCAGTAGGCCCAGCGGCCGACGGGCGGCGGCGGGCCCAGATAGAAGAAGTACTTCAGGTTGGCCCAGAGGTCCTTGAAGTCCTTGGGCTGGGGCACCATGGAATGCGGGCCCCAGAAGTAGCCTTTCTTGCGCTCCACCAGGCTCTCGTAGAGCACCTGGAGCACATGGAAGGCGAAGTACCCGAAGGTGACCACCGCCGCCACGCGGTGCAGGCCGCCCGCCAGCTCCGGCCCGCCGAACAGATCCATCATGGGCTGGGCCCAGGGCGCCGATGAGAACCGCAGTGGGAGACCGGTGGCCGCGAGCAGCAGGAAGCTGACCACCACCACGCCGTGGGTCCAGACGTGTATGTCGGAGAACCGCTTGACGTACGGGCCCCCGGTCTGGCGCAGGCCTTTGAGCTCGCCACGGGCGGCTGCCACGAGCCCCCGCTGCAGCCAGAGCAGGTCGTGCACGCCGAAGAAGGCGAAGACCCCGAGCAGCAGGACGAGCATGAACAGGTAGACGAAGTAGACCTTGGGGTTGCGATCCGGGTCGCTGGGGTCGCTGTGGGGGTCGAAGGTCAGGAACGATGCGTTGACCGCCCCGTGGCACTGGCCGCAGGTCTCGGCCAGGTGGTCGGGGTGGACGCTCGATCTGGGGTCGTCCGCAGGCAGGTTGCGATGGGGCGTATGGCAGTCGGAGCAGATGGCGGTTGTCACATAGCCGAGCTGGGTGGCCTGGCCGTGAAAGCTGTCACGGAAGGTGGTATAGAGCTCGCCGTGGCAGTGGCCGCAGGCCTCGGGAAAGCCCAGACGGGTTTCGGCCTGGGTCGGCTCCGTTATGGCGTGCGCCTTGTGGCAGGTGGAGCACACGGGGCCGGCGACTCCTTCCTTCCAGGCAAACCCGTGGGCGCTCTGCCCGGTCCAGCGCTCGAGGATCAGTGCATGGCAGCTGCCGCAGGTCTCCGGGATATGCCCGTGCGAGGTGGTGGCGGCCGGATTGTCGTGACTCCTGATGTTGTGCGCGCCGTGACAGTCCGTGCATGCCGGGGCGCTAATCAGGCCCGAGACCAGCAGCGCCTTGGAGTGCTCGCTGATCAGGTAGCCGTCCATCATGGTCTGGTGGCAGCCGCCGCAGGTCCGGATCTGGTTTACGGCCGACAGGCGGGAGCCGAAATCCTCGGGTGACACCACCGAATGGAGGTCTCCGTGGCAGTCCGTGCAGCCCACGTCCTTCCCGTGAACACTGCGGCCCAGGGTTCTGTGCGCACGCGAGTGACAGTCCGTGCAGATGTTCTCGTCCGGGGTCGTGGTCTGGTGCGGGGGGCCGTGGCAGCCGGTGCATCCCTCCTCGGCATGGGAGGCGAGGGCCGGTGGCTCGTGGCACTGGGTGCAGATCGCGTCGCCCTGCAGCTGGGTCAGCTCCCTGAGGCGATGCGGCGCCCGCGTGATGTTGCTGTGGCAGTCCTTGCACGAGAGTTCCGAGTGGGCGTGGGCCGCGGCGGGCTGCAAGCTCTCGTCATCGTGGCAGTCGGTGCACTCGCGCCCCTGAGCGAAGGCCGTGGGGGGGAGGGCGCTCAGCCCGGCAGCCACCAGCAGGCCGAGCATGATGGCCCAGGCGATCGGGCTGCGGACGCGGGCACGGACTTTTGGGACCCCGGGCCGGGGTGTGCTCGAAGGGCTCCACCGATCCCGCGCGGGCGTGCGACTCTTCATGGCATCTCCATCGACAGCCGGTTCAATGTCGAAGGAAAGCGTCGGAGGCAATACTGGTCCGGCGTGTCGCCGTGCCCTAGGACCTTTCCGGGAATATTGGGGCTAAATGCTAGTCCACACAGGCCCGCCGGGAAAGGCTGACCGCACGCCTACTTGACCCGGAACAATGCTCGGGCGCTCCGGTACGGGGGAGGTGGGGGACGTTCGGCGGCTGTGGGGGAGGCTTGCGCCGGCACATGCGTGCCCTGAGAGCGGGACTGTGCAGGGGAAGACCGCTGGTCGTCCGGCTCTGTCTCATACGGTATGACGCCATTGTGAGTCCCTGCCGAGAGCCCTCGATCGGGCGGCCGAGACGCCGTCCGGAGCGTCCGCTCGGGGCTCCGGCAGCGCCGGCAGGCACGCCGGTGGACGCTCGATTCTTGTTCCGTAACATGCTGATTACTAGGCATTTTTATTGGCCGTCCGGGCCTTGAAAAGGACGATTCAGGTGCTATGTATCTAATAGGCATCACAGAGAACGACGGAGGTGTGAAATGGCAAAGTCGAGAGAAAGAAAGGGCGAGCTGATGCCGCGCACCCGTAGAGAGCTCAGTCCTTTCGAGGACGTGGACCGCATGTTCGACCGCCTGTTCGAAGGCGGGTGGATGAGTCCCTTCGCCTGGAGAGTCCCCGAGTGGACCGCGCTCCGGGATCTGGAAGAGCGGGTGCCGAGCGTCGATGTGATCGACCGGGAGGACGAGATCCTGGTCCGTGCGGAGATCCCGGGCATGCGCAAGGAAGACGTGGACGTGAGCATCTCGGGAGACCTCCTGACCATCAGGGGCGAGACCCGCGAAGAAAAGGAGGAGAAGGGCGAGTACTACCGCTCCGAGATCCGCCGTGGGACCTTCACGCGGGCCGTTCGGCTGCCGGCTGCGGTCGACATGGAGAAGGCGAAGGCCAGGTTCGAGGCGGGCATGCTGGAGATCACGCTGCCCAAGACCGAGAAGGCCGTTCGGCATTCGATCCACGTAGAGTGACGGCGTGGTCGTCCGGGCGTCCGCCCGTCGGGGCGGGTGCCCGTCGGTCCGCTTAGCAGGCCGTCGAAAGACGCCCGCTTTCCCGCAGGCTGAGTGCGGCACAGGGAGGTGCCGCCATTTTCGATCGCGGTAAGCGATTGAAAATGAATGAAACCGGCGATCGCATCTTTCGGTTTCCGTGTTGAAATAGGACACGGAAATCCTTTTCAACATTTGTTACAGGGGCGCGGCGCCAACGGGGCCGCGCCCTTGCTCGTTGCGGGCCCGCGACCGGCGCGATCGTCCGGCCCGTGCGGCCCGTGTCTTCCCGCGGCTCGCGCCCGCGGGTTATTCGGCGCTCGTCCGCAGGCCCAGGCCCTCGAGCTCCGAGAGAAGGACCTCGAAGGCGCGCTCCATTTGCGCGGTTTCGCCGCGTACGCCAAGCTCGATCCTTCCCCGGTCCGTAGCGCTGGGAAGGCTCGATATCCGCACGCCGGGGAAGCGATCGAGCAGTCGGCGCATCACCGGGACCAGAGTGCTCTCCGCCACCCCGTACACCTCGACCCTGCGCTCGCGCTCGGGCTCGGACGGGCGCAGGTGGACATAGTGGGTGTCGAGCACCCATTCCGCCATGGGCCAGGCCATGTTCGGAAAGCCGGGGACGAAGTGGTGGTCGCGGAGGCTGAAACCGGGGATCCGGTTGACCGGGTTCGGGATCAGGCGTGATCCGGCCGGCAGATCCGCCATGAGTATCCGGTAAGGATAGGCATCGGCACCGAAGCGGGCCTCTATCAGGGCGGCCGCCTCGGGATGGCGTTCCAGGGCCACGTCGGCGGCGGCGGCCGCGCACTGGCGGGTGAGGTCGTCGGGCGTGGCGCCTATTCCCCCGAAGCTGATCACGAGATCTCCGGAGCCGAGGGTGTCGCGGAGCGTCGCCTCCAGGCGGGCGGGCTCGTCTCCGACGATACGCACCCAGTCGAGCCGAAGGCGGCGAGCGCCCAGCCGCTCGATCATGGCGGGCAGGTGCTTGTCCCGCCGTTTGCCGAGCAGCAGCTCGTCCCCTATGACGATTACGCCTATGTCCATTTGTGGCGCCTCAGCCGCTACCCTGTGCGGACCCCTGGCCCTCTCTGGCGGCCCCCGTCTGTCTGGCGGGGCTGGTCTGACCCTCCTCGTCGCGCACGAGCGCGTAGTTGCTGCTGCGCACGCCGAACATGAGCTGGTTCACGTTGTCGGCGGCCACCCCGATCATCTGCAGGGCCTCCGCGCCCAGCCGCAGACTGGCCTCCACCGCCTCGGGATAGGCCTGGGTCGCGCCGGCGGTGATCAGGTGGTCACAGGCCACCAGGTCGCGGGCGCGGGCGATGATAGGCAGCCGGGGGAAGTGATTGCGCAGGTGAGACACCGTCCTCAGGGCTGTGGGACCGTGATCCACTGTGAGCACCACCAGGTCCGCCTGGCCCGCGCCGGCCGAGGCCAGGAGCTCAGGGTCCGCGACGTCGCCGTAGTAGACCGGGCGCCTGTCCGTCTTGCCCTCCGCCACGCGCGCCGGGTCGGTGTCGAAGGCGATGTACGGCACGCCGCTGGCCTCCAGCAAGGTGGCCACCGTGTGGCCCACGCGGCCATACCCGCCGATCACCACCCGCGCGGAGGACTCGGCGCCCCCCAGGTCGTAACCATAGGGGGTGACGGCGTGTGCCCTGTCGCGGAACCGCCGGGCCAGCCGGTCGCCTCCGCGCACGAGCAGCGGCGTGATCAGCATGCTAACCGAGATAACGCCGACGGCGAGGGCGAAGGTGGCATCGTCGATGACGCCCAGCACCTTCGCCGAGCCGAAGAGGACAAAGCCGAACTCGCCGCTCTGGGCCAGGTAGAAGGCGAGCCGGATAGCTACCGGCCGGCCCAGCCGGAAGGCGAGGGCGAGGGCGAAGAGCACGACCAGCTTGATGGCCACGATGGCCAGCACATGCTGGGCGAAGGTCAGGGGCCGCTCGGAGAGGGCACCTATGTCGATGGACATGCCCACCGCCACGAAGAAGAGGCTCATCAACAGGCCCTTGTAGGGCTCGACCGCCGCCTGGATCTGGTAGTTGTATCGCGACCCGCACAGCATCATGCCCATGAGAAAGGCGCCCAGGGCCATGGACAGCCCTGCCTCGTGCATGGCCCAGGCGGCGAGGAAGACCGCCAGCATGATGACCAGGAGGAAGCCTTCGCGGTTGCGCTGCTGCGTCAGCCGGTCCAGGGAGGGAGGCAGGACATAGCGCCCGAACAGCCAGACCAGGCCCAGCAGGCCCAGCACGATGAGGACCTGCTCCCACAGCGGCACCTCCGCCGAGAGCGTGCCCTTGTCCGACAGGATCGGCACCAGCGCGAGCAGGGGCACGATCGCCAGGTCCTGCATGAGTAGCACCGCGAAGCAGGCATTCCCGTGGGGGCTGGCGAACTCGCCGCGCTCCTGCAGGATCTGCATGACGAACGCCGTGGAGGAGAGCGCGAGCGTGAGGCCCATGAGCAACGCGGTGGGCCAGGGGCCGACATAGAGCCCGACGTAGGCGCTGATCGCCAGCCCCGAGACCAGGATCTGGAGGGAGCCCAGGCCGAACACGTGCCGGCGCATGGCCCAGAGCCGGCTGGGCTTGATCTCCAGACCGATGAGGAAAAGCAGCAGCACCACCCCGAGCTCGGTGAACTGCCGCACCGCCTCCACCTCGGTAGTGATGTACGGGCCGGGTGTGTGGGGCCCGACCACGATCCCGGCCACCAGCAGACCGAGCACCGAGCCGAGCCCGATGTGCTTGAAGACTGCGACGGCGATTGCGCTCACAGCGAGGAGCAGGGTCGCCGAGAGGACGAAGCTTTCCGGTTCCATGAGTGGGTGTTCGAAGGGTGCGTCCGGTCCACCATACCAGCAGCGGCAGCCCATTGCCCGCTGCGGCGGCGGGCACGGGGCTGCCGGCTCAGATCAGCAGTCCGATGATCGCCCCGGTGGTCAGCGTTGCGAGGGTGCCCGCGACCAGGGACTTCATTCCCAGTCCGACGATCTCGGTGCGGCGCTCGGGCGCCATTCCCGTCAGGCCGCCGATCATGATCCCCAGGCTGCCGAAATTCGCGAACCCGCAAAGGGCGTAGGTCATGATCAGACGGCTGCGCTCGCTGAGCGCCTCGGGCCCCAGCCGGGTCATCTCGAGGTAGGCCAGAAGCTCGTTAAGCACCGTCTTGGTGCCCATGAGCGATCCGGCGGTCCGGGCCTCGCCCCAGGGAATACCGATGAGCCACACCACGGGCGCCATCAGCCAGCCCAGGGTCCGCTGGAGGCTGAGGGGCTCGCCATTGATCTGCGGCAAGGCGCCGATGAGCAGGTTGGCGAGGTGCACCAGCGCCACCAGGACCACCAGCATGCCGATGACGTTCAACAGCAGCTGGATGCCGTTGAGGGTCCCCCGGGTGATGGCGTCCATGGTGCTGTCGGCAAGGCGCGGCACCTCCGCGGAGGTGGGCTGACGTCCCCGCTCCTCGGGGACCATGATGTGGGCGAACACCAGCGCTCCGGGCGCGCTGAGCAACGACGCGACGAGGATGTGGGCCATGGCGTCGGGAACCACCTTGCCGACGATGGATGCGTAGAGCACCATCACCGTGCCGGCGATGGTGGCCATGCCGCAGCTCATCAGGGCGAAGAGCTCGCTGCGCGATAGACGCGCCAGATAGGGCCTGATCAGCAGCGGCGCCTCGGTCATCCCGACGAACACGTTGGCCGCCGCGCCCAGGCCCAGGGCGCCTCCGATGCGGAACACACGCTCGAGAACCCACGCGAAGCCGCGGACCACGGCTGGCAGGATGCGCCAGTGGAACAGCAGTGCGGAGAGCGCGCTCACCACCAGGATCAGGGGCAGCGCGCGGAAAGCGAGGATGAATGCGCTGCCCGGGTCCTCGACGGCGAAGGGAGGATCGCCGCCGCCCAGGTACCCGAACACGAAGGCGGTGCCGGCCTGCGTGGCCTTCTCCAGGGTCAGCACCAGCCGGTTGAGGCCGAGGAAGAGATCCTTCACCGGCGCGGCGTGCAGGGCGAGGAGGGCCAGGACCAGCTGCAACCCGATGCCCACGGTGATGACCGCCGGGCGCACGTCCGTGCGGCGCTCGCTGGCCAGCCACGCGAGACCGACCAGCGCAAGCATACCCAGGACGCCCTGAAGACTCTGGAGCATGTGCGGATTCGCCTGTGCGGAGGGCCCGGCGGGCGCTTAGCTTATCAGAGCCCCAGCCCGGCGGGCACCGGCGCACCCCTCGACCCAAGGGTCGGAAGAAATCGACGCGGGCTGAAATGTATGCCTGGGGCGGGCGGTCTGGTCGTCTACCGGGTTACCACCGGAGGGCGCCCCACATCCCGCGGGGAAGGAGGGGGTCTGAGGCCAGGGACCCGGTCGGAGGCGCAGGGCGGTGAGCCCGGGCGCGCTCTCATGGCCACCAATTCTCGGAGGATGAGGCAATGGATACCAAGACCACCGCCAGCGGCGTCGCCATGGCAATGGCCGCCGCCGGGCTGCTCGCCGGCTGTTCCGGCAACCCCCTGCATTCCAGCGCATCGGCCGCCCCCGCGGGCAAGGTCGAGCTGGCACACTGTTACGGCGTGAACAAGTGCGCCGGGCACAACGACTGCAAGACCGCCGCCAACGCCTGCAAGGGCCAGGCGAGCTGCAAGGGGCATGGCTTCGTGGCCATGCCACCCGGTGCCTGCGCCGACGTGGGCGGCACCGTGAAGGACGCCTGGCGGGGAGAGGTCGCCAAGGCGGATCTGGTCCACTGCGCGGGCGTGAACAAGTGCGCCGGACATAACGACTGCAAGACCGCCGCGAACGCTTGCAAGGGTCACGCGAGCTGCAAGGGACAGGGCTTCGTGGCCATGCCCGAGGGCGCCTGCGAGGACATCGGGGGCGAAGCCGGCTAGGTCGCCGGGAAACGGATGGACGGCGGGGCTCGCCCCGCCGTCTTCGGGAGAAGCGATGGACGCGATGCAGCGCGACCGCGAGGTGCTGGGATTCGGGCTGGGGCTGCGGGTGGATCACTTCGACTACGTGCTGGAGAACCGCCCGCCGGTGGACTGGCTCGAGATCCTGTCCGAGAACTTCATGGTGGCCGGCGGCAAGCCCCGTTACTATCTGCACGCCATCCGCGAGCGCTATCCGATGGTGATGCACGGGGTTTCCCTCACCATCGGGAGCACCGATCCGCTGGACTGGGACTATCTGGGGCGTCTGCGCGACCTCGCCCGGGAGCTGGAGCCCCGCTGGATCTCGGACCACCTGTGCTGGACCTCGGTGCACGGCGTCAACAGCCACGACCTGCTTCCCCTGCCCTATACGGAGGAGGCGGTCCGGCACGTGGCGGGGCGCGTGGCGCAGGTGCAGGACTACCTCGGGCGCCGGATACTGCTCGAGAACGTATCGACCTACCTCTCCTACCTCGGTGCGGAGATGACCGAGTGGGAGTTCCTCGACGAGGTGGCCCGCCGGGCGGACTGCCTGATTCTGTTCGACGTCAACAATGTCTACGTCAGCGCCCGGAACCACGGGTTCGACCCGCTCGAGTACGTGCGGGGCGTCGATCCCCGCCGGGTACAGCAATTCCACCTCGCGGGTCATTCGGACTACGGCGACTACGTCATCGACACGCACGACCACCCGGTGCGCGACGAGGTCTGGCAGCTCTACCGGGAGGCCCTGCGCCGCTTCGGGCCGGTGAGCACGATGATCGAGCGTGACGATCGGATTCCACCTTTCCCGGAGCTGCTTCGGGAGCTGGACACCGCCCGCCGCCACGCCGTGGAGGTCCTGCCCGAGATGGACCGGGAGAGCGCCCATGCCGTCCCTGCATGAGCTCCAGTCCACTTTTCTGGACTTCCTGCTCGAGGGGAGCGGTGGCTGTGAGGGCCTGGTGGCGGACGACGCGCGGGTCGGGCGGGCCAGGCGCCTTGCGATCTACGCCAACGCTTACCGCCTGCGCCTCAGGGAGGCCATCGAGACCGACCACCCGGCGCTGGGCGCCTACCTGGGCGATGAGCTCTTCGACCGGATGGTGCACGGCTATGTCCGGGCCCACCCCTCGAGGGGGCGCTCCCTGCGCCACTTCGCCGACTCCCTGCCCGGCTATCTGGCTGGAACGCCGCCCTTCGACGGACACCCGCAGATCGCCGAGCTCGCCGCGTTCGAGCGTGTGATGCTCGACGCCTTCGACGCCCCGGAGGCTCCGCGCCGGAGCCTCAGCGACCTGATCGATCTGGAGGCCGGCGCCTGGCCGGGCATGGGCCTGCGTCTGCACCCCAGCTGTCGGGTGTTTCGGCCGCAATGGAATGCAGTGGAGATATGGAAGGCGATCAAGGCCGGGACCGTGCCGCCGGACCCCGCCCCGGTGGCGCACGCCTGGCTGGTCTGGCGCGGAACCGATCGGCTGACCCATTTCGTGCCGCTGGGGGCGGACGGCCTCTACATGCTGGAGGCGATGGCGGACGGGGCCGCATTCGCGTCGGCCTGCGAGGGGCTGCTGCGCTGGCACGACGAGTCGGCGGTGAGCGCGGCCGCTCTCGGCCACCTGAGCAGCTGGCTCGGGCATGGGCTGGTGTCGGAGGTTTACCCCCGGCGCTGAGGCCGGACCGCAGCCCGCGAGGCCGCTTCCAGCCCCGGCGGTGCCGCCTCGTCGAGGCGCCTGTACGGGGCGCGTCCGGCCCTGAGTCCGAACGCGGTCCCGGCACAGGCAGGACTTGACCGCTCCGA